>JANLUN010000296.1:0-4051 GCA_031363505.1 Planctomycetota bacterium
TCACACGCGGCGAAGCCGCACGGCTGAGTTCCACATGGCACGCGCACTCGTGATCGGTGACGGAAGCTGGGGGACGACCCTGGCGCTCTTGCTCGCGCGCAAGGGGATGCGCGTGCATCTGTGGTCCGCGTTCCAAGAGCACGCCGAAGAGTTGCGCAAGTCGCGCGAGAACAAGCGCTTTCTCCCCGGCATTCCGTTGCCGCGCGAGATCGAGATCTCGGCTGATCCGTATTCCGCCGCCGACGGCGTCGACCTCGTCGTGAGCGTCGTCCCGACGCAGTACCTGCGCGGCGTCGCACTGCGCTTCGAGGACGCGCTGCCCGGCAACATGCCCATCGTCAGCGCCACGAAGGGCATCGAGATCGAGACGTTCAAGACGCCCAGCCAGATCCTGGCCGAAGTGCTCGGCGACCGGCCGCTGTGCGTGCTCTCCGGCCCGACCCATGCCGAGGAAGTGGCGGTGCAAAAGCCGGCGTCGGTCGTCGCGGCGAGCCTCGACCGTGCGTTCGCAGCGCGCGTGCAGTCCGCGTTCAGCTCGCCGAACTTCCGCGTGTACACGCACGGCGATCCGCTGGGCGCGGAGCTTGCGGCCGCTTTGAAAAACGTGATCGCGATCGCGGCGGGCATCAGCGACGGGCTCGAGCTCGGCGACAACGCCAAAGCGGCGCTGCTCACGCGCGGCATGTTCGAGATGGCGCGCTTCGGGCGCGCGCGCGGTGCGAGCCCGGACACGTTCTTCGGCCTGGCGGGCTTCGGCGACCTCGTCACGACGTGCTGCTCGCGTCACTCGCGCAACCGCGCGGTCGGCGAAGCGATCGGGCGCGGCGCGAAGCTCGAGGACGTGCTCGCCAACATGAAGATGGTGGCGGAGGGCGTGTTCACCGCGAAGGCGCTGTTCGGCCCCGAAGCGGACATCGGCGACGTCTCGATGCCGATCGCGGAGCAAGTGCACGCCGTGCTCTTCGACGGCAAGAGTCCGCGCGAGGCGGTGCTCGACTTGATGACGCGCACGCCCACCGGCGAGAGGGACAGCCTCGCCGAGGACTACGCGTGAGCGTGCTGCAGACGTTCACGCTCTTCTTCGTCTTGACGCTGGCGGGCCTGTGCGCCGCCGTCGCCACGGGCTTCAAGGCGCGGAGACGCTGGCACATCGCGAGCGTCGTGAGCGTCGTCGCGATGCTCGGCGCGACGATCTACTACGCGCTCGAGCTGGGCAAGATCTACGACTTGGAATCGGCCGGTGTGATCACGCCGATCCATCTGACTCTCGCGAAGATCACGACCGCGGCGTACTTGCTGCCGATCGTCGCCGGCTTGCGCACGATCTACAGGCCGGCTTCGCGCGCACTGCATCGGCGTCTCGCGTATTTCGCGCTCACGCTGACGGTGATCACGGCGATCACCGGCACGATGATGATCTGGATGTCGACGCCGCGCGAGCCGCTGTAGGCGCATCGTTCAACTGGACCGCTGCTGTCGCGGCACCATCGCGCTCTCGAGCGATCGTGTTTGCTCCGTACGGATGACGCGCAGCGTCTTGATGACGCTCGGAAGCAGCAGCAAGCTCCCGTTCGCGAACAGCGGGATCAATGTGAAGAGCAGCCACGCGAGTCGCGCGCGCATGGAGAAGATCGCGGCCGCGAGCCCGAACGCCGCGAACACCGCCGAGAACGTGCACACCGATTCGAGCGCGGGCGCGCTGTCCGGTGCAAGACGCGTCCAAAAGGCGAACACCCAGAAGCTGCCCCAACCGACGGACGCCAAGCACATCGACGCCATCCACGTGCGATGCCGGCGGCGCACGACGGTGCGGATCCTCCAAAGCTTGCGAACAGGGCGTGCCACGCGCGGATTGTCGCCCTGCGCGCGCGGCGTCTCAAGCGAGCGCATCGCTCTCGAACGAGAGTGTGCCCTCGAGCGGGCGCGTTGATTGACGGCGCGCGAGCCCCTCTCTATAACCTCCTGGCCAAAATTGGCGTCGGGGCGTGGCGCAGCATGGCTAGCGCGCTGCAATGGGGTTGCAGAGGTCGGAGGTTCAAATCCTCTCGCCCCGACCATCGCGATCCCTATCGATCGCGTGTTGCCGGCTGAGCAGCGCGGAAGACAAGCGGAGAGTTGCATGGCGGCGAAAGTCGGCAAGGTCGTTTGGATCGGACGCGTGCTCTCTTGGCTCGTGAGCCTCGTGTTCCTGATGAGCGCGTTCATGAAGTTCAAAGGCGGACCGGAGCTGGCCGATGGCATGGCGCACCTCGGTCTGCCCGACGCGATGATCCGACCGCTGGCGATTCTCGAGCTCGCGTGCGTCGCGATCTATCTGGTCCCGGCCACGGCGGTGCTCGGCGCGATCCTTCTCGCGGGCTACTTGGGCGGAGCGATCTGCGTGCACTGGCGCGTCGGCGATGACTTGTACACACAGATCGCGCTCGGCGTCGTCGTCTGGCTCGGCGTGTGGTTGCGCGACGCGCGACTGCGGTCGTTGCTTCCGTTCAGGACATGGCCCACCTGAGTCGTCGCTCGCGCCGCGTCGACGTCGAGTAGTCTCAGCGTTCCTTGCGGCCTACGGGGCTCGCAAAGATCCAGGCCCATGATGTTGCGTGAATGGAGAGGCGTCGTGCTCGCCGTGAGCCTTGGAGTTCCGGCGACGGCGCAAGTATCGACACTGCAGCGCAACGGGAAAGATGTGACGGCCGCAGGCCGCGTGCACGTCGAACTCGTGACGCCGCGCGACACGTACTTCGTTCACGAGCCGATCTCGATCCGTGTGCGCATCAACGCCGACCGTGAGTTCGCTCAGTCGAACCTCGTCCCGATGTTTCGTCAGCCGCTCGACTTCGCGGCCCAGCTCGTACTGCCCTGGATCGATGAATTGCCCGGCGCGATCGCGCTCGTGTCGCAGGCGCGGGGGCCATCCGACGAACCGCAACGAAGCCTCGCCCTCAACGACGGAGTCGCGCATGCGACGGTGATGCCCGATCGCGAGCTCGACGGCCGCGCGTTCCTCGTGCTCGAAATCGAGCGGCGCTACCTCGGCGCGCGTCCGGGGGAGCTCCGGGTCCCAGCGCCGATCGTGCGCTTCGCGTACGCGACGCACTTCGAGGACGACTTCATCTCGGGACCCGTGGCGCGCAATCGCACCGAGGCGTTCGTGCGCGGCGAGCCGCTCGTGCTCACGATCGTGCCGCTTCCCGACGTCGGTCGTCCGCCGGAGTTCACCGGAGCCGTAGGACGCTTTTCATGTTGGGCGGAGGCGCGCCCGGCCGTCGTCGAGGTCGGCGAGAGCTTGAAGCTCGTGCTGCGCATCGAGGGCGAGGGCAATCTCGCGTCGTTCGACCCGCCGCGACTTGACGAGTTCACTGGCTTCGACCTCCATGGAGTGATCGACGACAAGGGCGCGGCTCGCCGAACGATCACGTACGACCTCGCCCCGCGCACCGCGGACATCACGCAAGTTCCGCCGATTCCGTTCGCGTTCTTCGAGACCGGTCCCCCTGCTCAGTACCGCCTCGTGTACACGTCACCGATCTCGATCGTGGTGCAACCGTCGTCGCGCGGAACGCCCGCGAAGGGCGATGCTCCGCCGCCGAGCACGCCTGCAAGCGAGACGTCCGCACTGCGCTCGCTCCTCTGGACGGGAGTTCTGGCCGTCATGGGACTGCTCGCCGTCGCAATTTTCCTGCGAGTCCGCGCGCGCCGTAGCCCGGCCTAGCCGTCAGTCTCCGCGGAACGTCGCCGACCTTGGCGGGTTCATCCTGCCATGTCCTCGAGCGCCGCTGGAATCCTCGCGGTCGCTCCCTTCGCGATCGTCGTCGCGCGTTGGTTTCGCCCGCACAAGTCGGCGCAAGTGGATCGAGCGCGAGCGCGTGCACGCGTGGCAGCGCTCGCGTTCCGTGAGGCGGCGGGGAGGCCGAGCACCGACGTGGCGGATGCGTTCGCGGAGTTCATCGCAGCGTGTCTTTCGTGTCCCACGCGGACCGTGATCGGGCCCGACTTGTCGACGCGGCTCTCGAATGCCGGTGTGCCGCACGGACACGCGTCACGCGCCGCCGATGTG
>JANLUN010000345.1:0-6398 GCA_031363505.1 Planctomycetota bacterium
GTGAGGCTCGCCTCGACCGCCACGGCCGCGGTCTCGCGATCGCGGATCTCGCCGATCAGGATTTTGTCGGGGTCCTGCCGCAGCACCGTGCGCAGCACGCGCTCGTACGTGACGCCGATGTCCTCGTTGATCGGCACCTGCACGATGCCTTCGATGTCGTACTCGACGGGATCCTCGGTGGTGATGATCTTGACCTCGGGTTGATTGGCGTAGGCGAGCATCGCGTACAGCGTCGTCGTCTTGCCCGAGCCGGTCGGCCCGGTGACGAGCACGATCCCGTGCGGGAGCTGGGTGAGCTGCTCGATGCGCTCCTCCGCGTCGCGCGGCATGCCGAGCGCCGCGAGATCGAGGCTGACCGCGCTGCGATCGAGCACGCGCATCACGCAGCCCTCGCCGGCCACGCCCGGCAACGTCGCGACGCGCAGATCGACGGGCCGGCCGTCGATCGCGAGCTCGATGCGCCCGTCCTGCGGCATGCGCGTCTCGGTGATGTCGAGGTCGGACATCACCTTGATGCGCGCGATCAGCGGCAACGCAAGGTGCGCGGGCGGCGCTTCGATCTCGTACAGCGAGCCGTCGACGCGATAACGAATGCGGAACTCTTGGTCGTAGACCTCGAAGTGCACGTCGCTCGCACGGTCCTTGATCGCGCGGTGCAGGATCGAGTTCAGGAGACGCACGACCGGCGCGCTCTGCGCAGCGGAAACGACGTCGCCGCCCGCCGCCACTTTCGCCGCGTCGCGGATCGCGTCCTTCAGCGACGTCTCCTCGCCGTAGTGCTTCTGCACGAGCGCTTTGAGCAACGTTCCGTCGGCGAGCAGGCCGCGCACGGCGAGCCCCGTCGAGAAGCGCAGATCTTCGAGCACCGCCGTGTTGAGCGGATCGGTGATCGCGACGACGAGCGTTCGGCCCTCGACGCGCATCGGGAGCACGCCGTACGTGTGCGCTGCGCTGCCGTCGACGAGCGCGAGCGCGGCTTTCTCGGGCTCGATCGACGCGAGATCGACGGCTTCGAGTCCCGCTTGCTCCGCGAGCGCGCGCGCGACATCAGGGCCCGTGCAGTGGCCGAGCTCGACCAGACACTGACCGAGGAGGCCGCCGTGCTTGCGCTGCGCCGCGAGCGCCTCTTGGATCTGACCTTCACGCACGCGGCCGTGCGCTTTCAGGATCTGTCCGAGCAAGCGCCGGCCCGCGCCAGGCGCAGCCGATGCATCGCTCACAGCCGCGCCTCCAAGTCCTTGTCGTCCTGCGCGGCGTCGATCGCCGTCTCGCGTGTGATCAGGCCGCGTTTGACGAGATCCAGCAGCGCGTCGTCGAGCGTGATCATGCCGAGCTTGCGCGAGCTCTGGATCGTCGATGGGATCTTGTTCGTCTCGTTCTTGCGGATCAGGTTCGCGATCGCGGGCGTCATCACCATCATCTCGAACGCCGCGATGCGGCCCTTGCCGTCGGCGCGCGGGAGCAAGACCTGCGAGATTACTGCAAGAAGCGCGACCGAGAGCTGAGCGCGGATCTGCTCCTGTTGGTTGGCCGGGAACGCGTCGATCAGCCGGTTCACCGTCCGCGCGCTGCCGGTCGTGTGCAGCGTGCCGAGCACCAAGTGTCCAGTCTCCGCGGCCGTGACCGCCGCCGAGATCGTCGCCAGGTCGCGCATTTCGCCGAGCAGGATCACGTCCGGATCCTGACGCAGCACGCGGCGCATCGCCTCGACGAAATCGGTGACGTCGACACCGATCTCGCGCTGGCTGACGAGGCCTTTTTGGTGCGCGTGGAAGTACTCGATCGGGTCTTCGATCGTGACGATGTGGCGGTCCATCGTGTGATTCACCCAGTCGACCATCGTCGCGAGCGTGGTCGTCTTTCCCGAACCCGTCGGTCCCGTGACTAGGATCAGTCCGCGCGGGCGCCGCAGCAGCGTGCGCACCACCTCAGGTAATCCGATCGTTTCGAAGCTCAGGAGCTTCGACGGAATGAGACGCAGCACCGCCGTGTAACGGCCGCGCTGGCGCATCACGCTGACGCGGAAACGATTCCCATCGGTGTGCGGCCGACCGAAGTCCGTCGTGCCGACCTTTGCGACCTCGGCCCAGTGCGCGTCGTCGCACAGCTCGCGACACAGCGCTTCGCTCTCGGCGTCGTCGAGCACCTTCTCTCGGAGAGAGACGAGGTCGCCGTTGATCCGCCCGACCGGCGGGCGCCCGGGGTTCAAGTGCAGGTCCGAGGCCGCGCGCGCGACCACCGCGTTCAGGAGTTCGTCGATCTTGCCCAAGTCACTACCTCGTCTCGGTCACACATGTCCGCGTCACGTCGATTGCGCACTCGCGAGGCGCGTGACGCGCAGCACCTCGGTCACGCTCGTTTCGCCGCGCAGCACCTTGCGCGCGCCGTCCGCGACCAGGCTCTGCAGATTGCCCGATCCTGACGCCGCGCGCTTGATGCCTTCCAGACTCTCGCCGCGGAACGTCAGCTCGCGCAGCGCCGACTCCATCTCCATCCGTTCGAAGAGCGCGAGACGTCCGCGGAAACCGCTGCCCTCGCACACTCGGCACCCGCGTGGGCGACGGAAGCTCCGGCCGGCCGCAAGTCTCGGATCGAGTCCAAGCGCCGCGAGTTCGCCCTCGACGGGCGCGTACTCGACCGAGCACTCCTTGCACAGTCGTCGCACGAGCCGCTGCGCGATCACGGCTTGCACCGCGGCGGACACGAGGAACGGCTTCACGCCGAGGTCCACGAGTCGCGTCAGCGCGCTCGGCGCGTCGTTCGTGTGCAGCGTCGAGAACACCAAGTGGCCGGTGAGCGCCGCTTGGATCGCGATCTCGGCCGTCTCGAGGTCGCGGATTTCGCCGACGAGGATGATGTTCGGTGCTGCGCGCAGCATCGCCTTCAAGATCCGCGCGAACGTGAGGCCGATCTTCGAATTGACCTGGACCTGATTGATGCCGCGGATGTGGTACTCGACCGGATCCTCGGCAGTGATGATCTTGACGTCGGGACGATTGAGCTCCGACAGCGCGCCGTAGAGCGTCGTCGTCTTGCCCGATCCCGTGGGCCCGGTGACGAGCACGATCCCGTTCGGCTTCTTGATGATGCGGCGGAACCAGCGGTAGTCCTCGTCCTCGAAGCCCATGTCCTTCATCGAGATCAGGGACTTCGAGCGATCGAGGAGACGCATGACGATCGTCTCGCCGTGATTGGCGGGCAAGATCGAGGCGCGCACGTCGATGTCGCGACCGTCGATCTTGAGTCCGATGCGGCCGTCTTGCGGCTTGCGTTTCTCCGCGATGTCCATCGACGCCATGATCTTGAGTCGCGCGACAAGCGGAGCATGCAAGTGCTCGGGGTGCTCGGCTGTGTCGCGCAACATCCCGTCGACGCGGTAGCGCACGCGCACGCGGCCGTGACCGGGCTCGATGTGGATGTCGCTCGCGCGCATCTCGAGCGCTTCGTGGAACATCCGCGTCACGAGTCGGATGATGGGCGCGTCGGTTTCGCCCTCCGCCGACGTGCTCTTCATCGTTTGCGCGATACCGGCCTCGCTCGATGCACCGTGGTATCGCTCGAGCGCGCGCTTCAGCGCACCTGGAGCCGCGAGCGCACACGCCACCTCAGTCCCGAGCGAGAAGCGCAGCTCCTCCACGAGGATCCGCTTCACGGGATCGTCGATCGCGACGACGAGCTTCTGGCCCTTCTCGAGAAGCGGTAGGAGACCGTGCTCGAGCGCGATCTCGGCAGGCACGCGCTGCAACACGGCGTCGGGGATCTTCCCCTTGTCGAGGTCGACGAACGGCAAGCCCTGCTGCTTGGCGATCGTGCGGTAGAGCGTGCCCTCGTCGATGTGTCCGAGCTTGAGCAGGGCTTCGCCGAGGCGCAGTCCGCCGTTGCGTTGGAACGCGACCGCTTCACGCAATTGGGGCTCGGACAGAACCCCGGCCGAAACGAGCATCTCGCCGAGCGGTTGACTCACGACAACAAGTGCGCGACGCGGTTTCGATCGATCCGGGCGCGCAGCGGCGAGAGCTTACAACAAGCGGCGCGCCGCTTCCGCAGTCGCGCGTCCTGTGCGGCGGGTTCGAACTCGTGCGAAAACGCCCGCTCGACGCGCCCGCTCGACGGTGTCGATCGCGCCACGCGCACGGGACGAAATCGCCCCGCTCCAGGGCGACCTGAAGCGGGGCGAAGATTGGGAACGGCGTGCGGTTGCGTTACTTCGGGCCGGAGGATCCGGCGGGCGCTGCAGTCGTCGCACCGCCACGGCACACACCCGTGATCGGCAGCTTGAGCTCCGGCTTGTCTGGGTAGCCGAGTTGCACGACCATCATTCCGTTGAACGAACCGTTCAGCGTGTCCGGCATGCCGTTGAGTTGGAGCTCGATGTCGACCGCGTTCTGATCGGGGACCGGGCGCACGACGCTCGAGAAGTGCTTCGCGTACTCCCAATCGCCGCTGTCGCGGCTCTGCACGAGCACTTTCGGCTCGGTCAGCTTGAACTCCGGATCGTGGCACATGACGCGAATCGTCCGCGACACCACTTGTCCCGGTCGGATCAAGCCGAGCGACACGAAGGACGGGTTGAACGAGATCGTGCCCAGCACTTGCCCCATGATCGTCACCGAGACCGAGTAGGTCGGCGCCTGGCCGTTCGGCAGCGTTTCCGCGCCCGGGAGCGCGACGTCGCTGTTCAGCGGCACCGAGTACGCGAGCGGACCCTCCACGAGGCCCGGACCGGCGGTGGCGACGAGCTCCCAACGGGAAGCATTGCCATCCGCGTCGGCATCGAGCGCGTTGACTTCGACCTTCAGGCCCGGCGGCACGTTGTTCAGAACCGGCGTCAGCTTGAGGCGCTGCCCCTTGGACGTCGTGACCGAAACCTTGTCGGTCACTGAATCCTTCGCCGCCATTTGATTGAAGTTCAGCGACGGCGGATTGACGAGGAAGAACGTTTCGACTTCGGCTTCCAGGCCGAACTGCGTCTGTCCGCGCGGATCGTTCGTGAAGATGTTGATGCGGCTCGCCGCGTGACCTTGCTTGTTCTGCGTGTGAAGCGTCGCGTTCAGCTCGACCTTGCGACCCGGCGGGATCGGACCACCGAATGTGTACGGCGCCATGCTGCCGTCGGGTTGCTCCAGCATCAGCTGCGCGACCGTGCACCCGCACGTCGGCTTCGCCTGCTTGATGACGAGATCCTCTTCGCCACCGCTCTTCATGAGGAACGTGTGCTTGAGGACGTCGCCTTGCATCGCCTTGCCGAAGTTCTTGTTGTCCGAGCCGAACTCGTAGGTCAGCTTGGCCTTCGAGTTGGGATCGATCGACTCCTCGAGCTTCGTGTCTTGGCCTTTCAGGAGCGCGTCGATCTTGTCCGCCGCGTTCGTCACCTTCGACGCGTCGTCGCTCGCGTGATCGTGTCCATCGTGCTCGCCCGGCGGATGATCGTGGCCGGCGTGCGGATCGACCGCGGCCGCCGCTTGTTCGGCGATCGACTTGGCCGCGTCGGACGTGGCGCCCGCAGCCGCCTTCGTTGCGGCCGTGGCCTGCTCGACGACCTGATTCACCGGCTTCGCGAGCGGTGTTTCGGATTTCGCGGCAGCCGCCGGTGCAGCCGGCTTGCTGGCGGCGGCGGGAGCCTTGCTCGCGGTGGCCGCTGGGGCCGCCGGCGGAGCGGAACTCTCCGAGCAAGCCACGAGGGCGGCCAGGCCGAGGGTTAGGAGACCCCCTCCCAGCGTGGTGGAAAAACCTGAACGACGGTGGATTGCGGGTCGGCGCATGGGTCGGTCTCCAGAGGAACGGAAGGGAAAGATGCTAGCACTCCGATGTGGAGGGCGACGAGTACGTAACGACAGAGTTTTGGGTTGGCCCAGTCTTGACGACGTTCGCCGACTCGTCGGGTGACGCCCGACGACGCCCACTCCGATCGGCCGCTCGCTCACGAACTCTCGCTCGATAGACTGAGTTCCCGATGCGCGCCTCCGGCCCCGTTGTCTCGCGCGCAGGCCAGGGTTGGATGGTGCGCATCGGAGCTGGCCTTTTGACGGTGGCGGCCGGCTGCGTCAGCCCCCCCAGTACGAAGGATCTGCTATCGGTTGGTTTCCGGACCCCGGAACAGACTTTTGCCACCTTCCAAACGGCCGTCCGCGCGGACGACCCCGGGCTCGAGTTCCGCTGCTTCTCGGCGGGCTTCCGCGGCAGAGCGCAACCGCCGCTCTCGCAGCTCAACTACCGCGAGTTCCGGGAGGTGCTCCGGAAAGAGCACCCGTTCCTGCGCAAAGGGCTCGCTGACGCACGCATCGAGTCCGCCGAACAAAGGGGCAGCCGGGCGCGGCTCGTGGCGGGCTCACACGGGCAGGAGCTCGAGATCCAACTCGTCCTCGACGACTACGCCGAGGTGTGGGCCGGCGGTGAGC
>JANLUN010000347.1:0-4267 GCA_031363505.1 Planctomycetota bacterium
GCTGATGAAGCTCGTCGAGACGTAATCGTCGCCCAGGCTGGCACCGACGCGCGCCTTGTCGAGCAGCTCGGGTTTGATGCGCAGTGAACCCGAACGCAGGACCGTGATGAGGTCGGTCACTTCCTTCTGCGTGAAGCCGGCCGAGCCACCGTTGATCTGCCCCTGCCCTGGCAGCTTGTCGTGGATCGTTGCGAGGGTCGCGATCTCGCCGTTCAGCACGATCCCGAGGCCGTCGTTGATGTGGTTCTCGGTGAAATCGCCGAACGCGCTCTTCTTCTCCGTGACCATCTCGAAGCCGACGGCGGGATAGCCCATGTCGTCCTGAGAGAAGCTGACCGCCTCGAGATCGTTGCCGCTGAACCGCCAGTTCTCCGGCGGCACCATGAGAGGTTGCTGAATTCGCTGCGCGATCGGAGTCTCGAGCTCGCCCTTCTTGATGCGGTGCGGATACCAGCGGAGATCGGGTACCGGGCCACCCTCGCTCGGAGGCAGCCGGTGGAAGTTGTCGATCGGCTCGTTCGGGTGCGCCGCGAGCCATGTCGTCAGCTTCTGCTGCTCCTTCTGCAGATCGCTGCCCATGCGCTGGATATCGGTGTCCTTCGCGCCGAGCAGGAACTGCATGTCGCCGACGTTCTCGATGCGGCGCTGCAGATCGTCGTTGCTGAGGAGTTCGACGACCGTGCCGGCGCTATGCGCACCCGCCGTGGTGTTGTCGTCTCCGCGGCGCTGCACGTTGAGCACCGCGCCGACGCGGCCCGTGTAGCTGATCTTCTCTCCATCGATCGACACGATGCCGCCGCTCAACGGGAACGACTTGACGATCTCAGGTTGCGACGCGTCGAGCGTGATCTGCTGCGCGTCTGCGGCGATCTCCGACGCGAGCGCGCCCTTCACCGCGGAAGCGGAGAACTCGGCCGCGCCGGGGAGCTCGATGACGATGCGGTCCTTGCCTTCGGGCCGCAGCGAAAGCTCCATGACCCCCTGCGGATCGACGCGACCCCGGATGATGGTCGCGAACTCCTGCAGCATGTCCGCCTGGCCGCTAAACTCGTTCTGCGAGATCTTGCCCTCGCGGAGCGCTCGGTCGAAGTCGAAGCGGTAGACGAGTTGCGTGCCGCCTTGCAGGTCCAATCCCAGTCGGAAAGGTCGTTCGTGCAAGAGCAAGCTCGCGAGGCTCGCGACGACCAACACGACGGTGATGGTGAGCTTGCGACCGAGGGTCTCAGTCATGGGGGAGACAGTCCGAAGAGGAAAGTTGGCGTGCGCTGCACCAGGGCGACGCACTTGTCGTAATGAACACGCGACCGAGCCGGCGAGCGAGACGCCGGCGCATCAAACGGCGCTGGACTCAGCGAGGACAGCGCGCGCGCCGGAGCCGGAGCCCGCAGCTTGCGACGACGCGTCCTGCATCGATGCCGCCATCGCCTTCTCGAACTCGCGTTCGCGGCGCACCTTCTCGCCGAGCAGTTCCTTGACGCGCGTCTGTTTTCCGACGCGATCGCGGAGGAAGTACAACTTGGCGCGGCGGACGATGCCGCGCCGCGTGATGACGACGTCCTTCACGCGCGGGCTGTGCAGCGGGAAGATGCGCTCGACACCTTCGCCCTGCACGATGCGGCGAACGTTGATGCTGCGTCGGATGCCGCGGCCACGCGCCGCGATGATCGTTCCGATGAAGAGCTGCACGCGCTCTTTGTCGCCTTCGCGGATGAGGTAATGCACCTCGACGGTGTCGCCCACGTGGACGGGGGGCAACACGCGCTTGCCTAATTCTCTTTCCAAATTCTCGATGAGGTGCATGAGTTTCAACGGGAGCCGCTTCGGCTCCCCCTTACGAATGGGGCGAATGGGGCGAATGGTCGGACGTGGAGCCCATTACTGCGGCTCCGGAGCGGTGGTTTGAATGTCCATCGGGCGGGTGGGCTCGCGATGGCGTGTACTGGTGAGGTCGGGGCGGCGAGATCGAGTTCGCGCCTGCGCTGCGTCGCTGCGCCAGCGATCGATGCGCGCATGGTCACCCGAGAGCAACACATCGGGAACGGATTCCCCGCGAAAAACTCGCGGCCTCGTGTAGTGGGGGTGGTCGAGGTCGCCGCTCGCGCCGAAGGAATCGTTCTCCGCGGAGCGTTCGTCGCCCAGAACACCCGGGACTAACCGCACGACGGCTTCGGTCACGACGAGCGCGGGCAGTTCGCCTCCGGCGAGCACGAAGTCGCCGACGGAGAGCTCCTCGAAGTCGAGCGCGGACAGGATGCGCGCGTCGAAGCCCTCGTAGCGGCCGCACAGGAGGAGGATTCGTTCCTGGCGCGCGAGGGATTCGGCGGTCCTCTGCTGGAACGGCGTTCCAGCGGGACAGAGCACGATCTTCTTGAACTCGCCGTGGCGCTGCTCGAGCCACTCGACGCACTCGACGATCGGCTCAGGCTTCAGCACCATGCCGGGTCCGCCGCCGAAGGGGCGATCGTCCACGACGCGGTGCCTGTCCCGGGTGAAATCGCGGAAGTCGATCAAGCGGATCTCGACCAGGCCCTTGTCCTGGGCCTGTCTGAGAATGCTCGCGCGCGTGTAGGGCAGAAGCGCCTCGGGAAACAAGGTCAGGATGGCAAAGAGCTGCACGGCCGCTCCCTTTTAAATGGAAAAGGCAGAGGAGGTTAGACACGTGCCCCGGCACCGTCAAGGACCGGGCGAGGGTGGCGTCGAGGTTCAGAGGATACTCTCTGCGGCGCCTGACCCTGAGGGCCCCGGCACCCCCGCCACGACATGTTCACCGGCTTGGTCGAAGCGTGCGTCCCCGTCGTCCGGCGAGAGGCGCGTGGCGAGGGGCTCAGGATCGCAGTCGCGCTCCCGGACGCGGCGTGGCGGGTCGAGCCTGGGGACAGCGTCTCCGTCTGCGGTGCCTGCCTGACCGCGGTGGATGTGGGATCGCCTGCGCTGTCCGCTCGCGGTGACCTCGCCGAGATCGCGTTCGACCTGTCGGCCGAGACGCTTCGCCGCACGTGGTTCGCGAGCGTCGAGCCGGGCGTGCGCGTGAACCTCGAGCGCGCCATGAAGCTCGACGAGCGGCTCGACGGGCACCTCGTGGCGGGCCACGTCGATGGCCGTGCGGAGCTCGTCGCGATCGACGACTCGCGCGACGGTGGCGCCGAGATGCGTTTCGAGGTCGAACCCGGACTCGAGCGCTATCTGATCGACAAGGGCAGCATCACGCTCGACGGTATCAGCCTCACGGTCGTCGAGCCGCGAGCTCGGAGTTTCCGCGTCGCGTTGATCCCCTTGACGCTCGCGCGCACGAACCTACGTGATGCGCGCGCCGGGCAGATCTTCAACGTTGAAGTCGATCTGATCGGGAAGTGGATCGAGCGCCTCTTGCCGCGCTGATCGCGGATGCGCCTGCGCGCGATTGACACGCGACTGCGCGCGACTAGAACGCCCCGAAGAAGACCGACGTGAACGTCGTGACCGGCGCCGACTCGCGGAACTCCTCGAGGCTGCGCTGCACGATCTGGAGCGCGGTGCGGAGCTGCTGGTACACGTCGTCGGCCATCACGAGCTGACCCAAGCTGCCTTTACCTTCGCGGACTTGGCTCGTGATCATCGCGACGTCGTCGCTCGCCTGCAGCAGATTGTCGTACAGGTCGGCACGCGAGAAGAGCGCACCGAGCGTCCCCTCGCCGTTGTCGAGCTTCTGCGTCAGGCTCTCGAGATTCCGCGCGATCGCGTCGTCGGAGAGCAACCGACCGATCGTGCCCTGGCCGTCGCGCAGCTTGCCGGTGAGCTCGCGCACGTGAGCGAGCGCCAACGCGACGTCGTTCGCGACCTCGGAGTCGAAGATGACGCGGTTCACGAGCCCGTCGCCTCGGCGGATCTGGGTCGAGACCGCCGCCGCGTCGTCGAGCACGCGGCTGAGCTTCTGGAGCGCGTCGCTCAGTGCGTCGTGCAGTTCCGACTGCACCAAGAGCTGCCCGATCGTCCCCTTGCCGGCGCGCAGATCGTTCGTGATCGCTTCGGTGTTGGCGAGCATCTTCGACGCGCTCGCGACACCGGTCGCGAGCTCCGCGGCCATGACCTCGTCCTTCACGAGCCGGCCGATCGTGCCCTTGCCGTTCTTGATCGAGGCCGTGACCTCCCGAACGTTGTCGAGGATGTCCGTCACGCGACTCTCGCTTCCGCGCACGAGGTCGCTGAACGCGTCGAGCGGGTTCGGTGCCACGGTTCCGAACAGCATCCGCTCCGCCTCGACGGGCGTCGCTTCCGGCGGCCCCGGATC
>JANLUN010000241.1:0-4125 GCA_031363505.1 Planctomycetota bacterium
CCGCCCCGCCGCCCCGCCGCCCCGCCTTCGGGGGCCCCCTGGAATCGCCCATGGAATCCTCCTTGCCCCAGCGCCTTCAGAAGTCCGTCTCCGGATCCTTCCACAAGACCGCGCTGCTGCAAAAGCGCGTTCGCGAACTGATCCGCGGCGCCGCTCCTTTGATCGAGACCCGCGAAGTCAATCCGATCAAGATCGCGTTCCTCGAGATGGAGCGCGGGCTCATCGAGCTGATCCCCGACGAAGAAGGTTCGGTCCCGCTGTAGCGATCCGCCCGCACGTCCGGGCTCCATGGTGCCTTCTCCGCGGAACTCGCGTACCGCACGCCGCTGGGAATCCCGGCTGGCCCGCCGTGGCGGAACCGTCGAGCTTCTTCGGATTCCCGCGGCGATGTTCGGCGCTGCCGTCGCGCTTCGCCGCGCCGCGTACGACGCGGGAATCGCGCCGTCCGAGAGAGTCGATGTCCCCGTCATCAGCGTCGGCAATCTGTCGACCGGCGGCACGGGCAAGACGCCGTTCTGCGCGTGGCTCGTGCGCGAGCTCGACGCGCGCGGATTGCGTCCAGGGATCTGCTCGCGCGGCTACCGGAGTGAACCCGGTCGCGATCTCAACGACGAGGGACGACTGCTCGCGCGCCTGTGTCCGGGCGTGCTGCAAGCGCAAGACAAGGATCGTGCTCGCGGCGCGCGCGAACTCGTGGCCAAGGGTGCCGGCGCGATCGTGCTCGACGACGGCTTCCAACACCGGCGGCTGCAGCGTGACCTCGATCTCGTGCTCGTGGACGCGACGAGGCCGTGGGGGCTGCCCGCCGCGGAATCCGGTGGCGAGCCAGTCTGTGCGCTGCTTCCGCGGGGCTTCTTGCGCGAGTCTCCGCGTTCGCTCGCTCGCGCGGACGCGATCGTGATCACGCGTGCCCTCACGCACGCAGGCGAACGTTCCGTCGCCGAGCTCGAATCGCGGATTCAGGGGCTCGCTCCTGGACGTCCGATCCTGCTCGCGGATCATCGTCCGCGGAGCCTCTGCGACGAACGCGGAGCTCGGCATCCGCTCGGCGAGCTCGCTGGCCGGACCGTCGACTTGATCAGTGCCATCGGCAACCCTGAAGCCTTCGAAGCGAGCGTCGCAGCCGCGGGCGCAAAGATCCGCGAGCACCGCGTGTTCGAGGACCATCACGCGTACACGCCGGAAGACGTCGCGGGACTGGGCGCCGACGGTCTCTGGCTCGTGACGACGGCGAAGGATGCCGTGAAGCTCGAAGCGATCCATGCGCGCTTCTTCGCGTTCGAGATCGAGCTCGAGCTCCTCTCGGGTCACGCGGTGCTCGAGGCCCTGCTCGACGCGCTCCCCATCGGACAACGCCGGCGCGAGGAACAGGCGCTGCACGCGGGACTTCATGGTTGAGGATGACGAATCGGAACACGGCCGCGTGCCGTTCGCGCAAGCGCAGAGCGACGCCGTTCTGGGTGCGCCCCAGTTGCCGGTCGGACTCTCCGGCGCGTGGCCCGTGCCGCGGACCGCCGTCCTTGGAACGCGCACAGGCTTCGTCGCGGAAGCGGAGCTGGCCGCGTATCGCGCGTTGACCGCCACGCTCGCGCGACTTCCACAGAGCGCGCAACGCGTCGTGATCGACGCCACGGCGCGCCTCGCGCGGCGATTCGAGAAGCGGCACAGCGCAGCGGCGCGCTCGTTCCTGCGCCAGGCGTTCGGTCCGACGATGGGCGAGGCCGAGCTCGACGAGCGCGTGCTGCAAGCTTGGCGGCACCTCCTCTTGGTGACGATCTCGAGCGCCGCGCTGCCGCGCCGCGTGCCGGTCGCGTCGATCCGCGATCACTACGACGTTCACATGACCGACGACGTGCGCACTGTACTCGCGCGCAAGAGCGGCTGCGTGCTCATCACGGCGCACGTCGGGAACTGGGAAGCCGGCGGAGCCATCTTGCCTTGGCTCGGCTTCGATCCGCTCTACGCGATCTCGAAGCCGCCGCGCAATCGGCCGTTTTCCGTGTTCGCACAGCGCGAGCGCGAAGCGCGCGGGCTGCGCCTCCTCCCGCGGCGCGGATCGATGCGCCACGCCTCCGCGATCGTCGAAGCCGGCGGGACGCTCGTGATGATGCTCGACCAGCGCGCGCGCACGAAGCCGGTGTTCGCTCCGCTCTTCGGTCGCCTCGCGCGCTGCGATCGCAGCGCGGGCGTGCTGTTGCGGCGGCTCGCCTGCCCGGTCGTGTTCGCGGCCTGCTATCTGACCTCGCGGCCGTATCACTACGAGGTCGTGTTCCCGGCGGTACTCTGGCCCGACGATGTCGCGGACCAGAATCCCGAAGAGATCGCGCAAACGGTCAACGCAGAGCTCGAGGGCATGATCCGCGCTCATCCCGATCAATACCTGTGGCTCCACGATCGCTACCTCGGTTCTCCGAGCGCGTGAGCACCGGCCGGCAAGCGCCGTTCGACGGACACGGCCGCGCGCTGCCGGGGTGCGAACCGGCTCTTCGATTCAGCAGCGCGGAGCGTATGATCGCGCGCTCGCCTCCTCCATGACGCCCCAGCCGACTCAGCCGTCCCACGGCGATCCGTTCCCGGCGATGCGCGAAGTTGCGCTGTATCCACTGGCGAAGCGCGAGAGCCTCGTTCATCTCCGCGACTTCTGCCAAGTGCCCGAGCCGCTGCCCGGTTTCTCGGGCTTCGTCGACGCGCTGCCCGACATCTACGCCGGCAAGCACTTCAAGGAGCTCGTCGAGCGCATCGTCGCGGCGAAAGTCGCGGGGCGGCCCGTGGCCGTGGCGCTCGGCGCGCACGTGCTCAAGGTGGGCCTCGCGCCGCTGCTCATCGACATGATGCGCCGCGGTGTGATCGACCACATCGCGATGAACAGCGCGGGCGCGATCCACGACTTCGAGATAGCGACCGCGGGCAAGACGTCGGAGGACGTGGGCACGCAGCTCCCCAAAGGTGAATTCGGTTTCGCCGACGAGACCGGCGCGGGTTTGGCCGAAGCCGCGCGTCGCGGCGCGGAACCGAAGCGCGGCGACGAACTCGGATTCGGGCGCGCGCTGGGCCGCATGCTGATCGAACGCAAGGCGCCGCACCGCGAGCTCTCCGTGTCGGCGGAAGCCGTGCGGCTCGGCCTCGGCGTCACCGTCCACGCGTGCCTCGGCGCCGACATCGTGCACATGCATCCCGACGCGGACGGCGCGGCGATCGGCGCGGCGTCGATGGCCGATTTCCGTCACGTGTGTCGCTTCGTGCACGGCCTCGACGGTGGGGTGTGGATCAACATCGGTTGCGCGGTCGTGCTGCCCGAGGTGTTCTTGAAAGCCGTCAGCGTCGCGATCAACCTCGGTGCCACCCTCGATCGCATGACGACCGCGAACCTCGACATGCTGCGCCAGTACCGCGCCGAGACGAACGTCGTGCAGCGGCCGCCGGGTCGCGGCATCTCGATCCTCGGACAGCACGAGTTGATGCTGCCTTTGCTGCGCATGGCCGTGCTCTCGAAGCTCGCCGATGCGCGCGCGGTGCCCTACCCGGGAAACGGCGATCCGCGCGAGCATCGCCGCGCGAGCGCGCCGAAAGCTCCGCGCAAGAAACGCTCATGAACACCCGCGAGCTCCAGAGTCTGGTCGAACAGCTCGGCCACCCGCGCGTCCTGATCGTCGGCGACCTGATCCTCGATCGTTACGTCTCCGGCGACGTCACGCGGATCTCTCCCGAAGCGCCGATCCCGATCTTGACCGCGCGCTCGTCCGAAGAGCGGCTCGGCGGCGCGGGCAACGTCGCGGCGAACTTGGTCGGCATGGAGGCCAAGGTCGACGTCGTCGGCGTGCTCGGCGACGACGGCTGGGGTCGCGCACTGCGCGCGTTGATCGAAGCGCAGGGGATCGACACGAGCGGCTGCGTCGTCGACGCGTCGCGTCCCACGATCCAGAAGGCGCGGATGATGAGCGGCTCGCACCAGATGCTCCGCGTCGACTACGAGGACAGCCGACCGGTCAGCGGTCAGGCGTCCGACGAGATGCTCGCGCTGCTTCCTGCGCGCGTGAAGGCCGCGGATGCCGTCGTGCTCTCCGACTACGGCAAGGGGCTCCTGACGCCCGAGGTGATCCGCTGCGCGATCGAAAGCGCGCGCGC
>JANLUN010000364.1:0-3586 GCA_031363505.1 Planctomycetota bacterium
CCGCCGGGGCCACCGGGACCAGTCGGAGTCGGCGGGGCGACCACGGGCGGCGGCAGATTCGGATCACGAAGCGTGAGCGCCCAGTACAAGCGGCCGAGTGCGATGAGATCGTCGCGCACGAGCTGTGCCGGAGCACGCTGCGTCTCGAACGTGTCGTAGCGAACCCACTCCGTGTTCTCGGCGTCGTTGACTTCGGTGATCTGCGCAAACTGCGAGATGGCCTGGGTCGCGTTAGGGATCGGGAAGTCCGTCGCGTTGGGTACGGACAGCGAGATCGGCACGACGTACGCGCGCCAGTCCAAGAAGCTCTGGACCGGGACGTTGCCGATCTTCCAGTTCGGGTCCCAGTCCGAGATGAACGCGCGCCGGCCGCCGATGTCGAGCTTGCCCGCCGTCGAGATCGCGGTCGACGGAATGTCCGGGAGCTCGGGCACGTTGTCGCCGCGCTGCGTGATCCCTTGCGGGTCGGCGGCAATTCGCAACGTGGTGCCGTCCCAACCGGAGTAACGGAAGACCTCGACTCCGCCGAACGGCGTCCCATCCGGCGTCGCGACCGCACCGTTGTCGAGCGCCCACTCGATCTGCACGAGCGCCGCGTAGCCGCCGTCCTTGTTGAACGCCTCCATGAAGTCTTGCGGCGCGGGATTGTCCGCCGGGAGCAACTCGAGCGCGGTGACCGACGAGTCCTCCCCCTCCAATCCGAAACCGAGCGTGCCGTAGAGCGGATTCAAGGCGCCGCTCGCGATTGCATCTCCCTCCGCCTGCGCACCACCGATCGCGCGGTCGAGCACGGCCACGCGGAACGGAGCGAGCACGTTCGCGATCTGCGCTTCACCCGATGCCACATTGGTCGCGATCGGCACGCTGTAGCCGTAAAGCTCGACCGTCGTGCCCGCGAGATGGTCCATGTCGAGTGCATTGAGGTTCGCCGGCGCGGGAGGCGTCAGACCCGCCGGCGGCGGATCGGCGTAGGGCGTCGTGCTGAATTCCTCGCGCGCCGTGCGACCGCCGAAGCCCGCGAGTTTGCCGTCCGCGAAATGCTTGGCGACGAGCAGACCCGGTCCGCGCGTGTCGGCCGGCTGCGCCTCGACCTCGATGAGCTCGTTGCCGACGCGCACCGTGCAGAACTGCGGAAAGCCTTCGGTCGATTCGACCGGCAGCGCGCCCGCACCTTGCATCACGTTCGCGGTGAGTCGCGTCAGTCCCGGCGTGCGCACGCCGTGCGCGAGTCCGTTGACGAGCATCGACATTTGATCGGGCCGCGTGCCGCGCACGTCGATCTCGACGTGGCTCCAGCGGTCGATCGGTAGCCCGGGGCTCGTCCCTTGCGTCGTCTCGTAGCGCACCTCGGACACTTCGTCGGAACTCAGCGGATCCGGATGATCGCCGACGCCGTCGAGCACGCGCAGCACGAGGTCGGTGCCATCGATCACGAGTGACAAGCGGTCGGCGGAAGTATCGGTTCCCGCCACGTCGAGCAGCGTGGCGTTCGTGAGCGCGCGCGGCTTCACCCACGCCGAGAACGACAACGGGCGGAGCAGCGCGCCGTCGGTGTTCGACATCGCAGTCGCCGTCCACGCGACTTGTTGCTCGTACGCGGTGCGCTGAACGATCTCGTCGGGCAGGTAGCGACCTTCCGGATCGCGCGTCTCGTGATCGAAGTGGATCACGCGATCCTTGCGCGTCGTGTTGTCTTCCATCACACGCGCCGGCCACAGCTGCACGAAGCCGTCGTCCTCGCGCGACGGAAAAACGTGTTCCGGCACCGGCGGCGCGGCTTCGTTCGCGAACATCGTCGTGTCGGTCACGCCGGGCAAGTACGGCTGGTCCTGCGCCGTCCCCATGTGCGCCCACACGTACGACGGCGGCACCGCGCCCTTGTACTCCCAGCGCGTCGTCGACCGCGGGCCGCTCATCCACCACGGCGATCCGCACGAGAGACGACGCACTTCGTCCCAGTCCTCTTGCCGCGACCAGAGCGTGAGCAGCTCCTGCTGCGGCGCGATGATGGTGACCTCGTCGCGCACGGAGCTCGTGCGCTCCACGCCGCTCGGTGCGTTGACTGCGGCGCGAAGCTCCAGTGCATACGTGTCGCGCGTGTTGAAGCTGTACGGCATCGTCGAGTACAGCAGCGCGCTGTCGTTCGCGTTCAGTCCGTTGCGGTAGAGCGCGAGCGCGTCGTTCGGATCGATGAAGCCCGATCCCGCGAGCAGCATGTCCGGCACGACGGGCGCGTCGCTCGGCAGCTTCTCGAGGCCCGCCGCGGGCAACACGACGCGCCGCAGGAAGTCCTCGAACCCGGTGAACGGCCGCGAATCCACGACGAGGTCCGCGAGAGTGCGCGCCTCGTCGCGCGTGATGCGCGCGTTCTTCCCGACGAGCTGGAGGTTCGTGAACAGCGCGCGCAGCACTTCGACGCGCGCCGTGTTCAGGTTGACGGGCCGACGCGCGAGCACGCGCACCTGCGCTCGGTACGCGAGGTAGTCGTTCGCGAGAACCTTGTCGAGGGTGACCTCGTTGCCGCGCGGCGGCACTTGCACGATCGCCATCTCGACGGTGGTGCCGTCGCTGATCTCGATCGTCGTGCCGGGGTTCATCCAGCGCGAGCAGTCGACGGTGATCTTGCCGTCCTTGCCGCCCTGCACCGGCGAGATCAAGCGCGCGGCGTGCTGCCACATCGGACCGGCGCGCAATCCGCCGTGCACGGTGCCGTGCGCGACGAGCGGCCGCAGGAGATCGGCGTTCCACACCGGCGCCGCAGCATCGCCGCCCGTCATGCGCGCGAGCACGTGGCTGCCGGCTTCGGCGAGCTCCTCCACGGCGGACAGCGTGCGCAAGCGATTGTTCGGACCGTGCATCCGCCACGTGCACAGCGCGAACGCGCGCTGGTCGAGCACGGGCGCGCCGGCGTCGTGCAGCGACGGCGGACGCGGACCGCCGAACCATTCGGTCTCGTTCGCCGGTCCGAGCATGCCGCGTTGAAAGTCGACGAACGCGTTCTCGACGATGCGCGTGTAGTGGATGAGCTCGCCGCCGACCCACAGGAACCCCGCCGGCTCGAAGCCGACCGTCGATGCGACGGTGAGCTCCTTCGAGTTGAGATCGACCACCGCGGAGAAGCGCGTGCTCGCGTCCATGAGGTTCGCGATCACGTGCGGGCCGGCGCTGTTGAGATCGATCTGCCCGGCCGCGTCGGTCACCTCGAGATCCCACATGACGCCGTGCTCGTCGCGCGCGTCGAGGAACTCCGCCGGAAACTGGTTCTTGATCTCGATCTCGTCGAGCGTGTCGAAGTACGGCGTGCCGTCGAGACTCGAGTGCGTCGCGTAGAGTCCGGCGCGTGCATGCCGGGCCGCGGTGTCGAGCGCGACGCGCGACTGCGTCCGATCCGAGATCTGCGAGCTCGCGCGATCGGCGTTGCGCGCCGAGATCAGGAACGGTGTGCACAGGACGAGCAATGCGAGGAGCACGAGCAGAACGACCATGAGCGCGAAACCGCCGCGGTCGCTGGAGCTGCGTCTCGCGCGCGATCTCGTGCCGCGTGCCGTGCGCCTCATTCGACCGTCCCGAACAGGTTGACGACGAT
>JANLUN010000385.1:0-1487 GCA_031363505.1 Planctomycetota bacterium
GTCGGCGATTCCATTCGCCTGAACGAACGATCCCTGGCACGGTAGAGAGATGATCGCGATCGGATGGATGACGATGCCCTTCGCGCACGCCGCGATCTCGCTTGTTGCCGTTGCGAACGCTTCCCTTGTGAATGGCGCGCCCTTCGGCGACCCGAGCACACCGCCGCGGCCGTTATTCCGCGACATCACGTCGCGCGCGCTGCCGGGCGTCGTGACCACGTGCGGTTCGCCGGCGAAGGACTACATCATCGAGGTCAACGGCGGCGGCGTGCTCCTCGATGACTTCGACGGCGACGGCAAAGTCGATGTCGTGATCGTCGACGGCTCGACGCTCGAGCGGATCGCGAAGAACGAGCCCGGATTTCCGCCGCGTCTCTACCGCGGCCAGGGCGACGGAACGTTCGCGCCTGCGGGAGAGTCGTGGAAGATGGCTCCGGGCCGATGGGGGATGGGGGGAACGTCGGGCGATTTGAACGGCGATGGATGGCCGGATCTCGTGATCACCGAGTGGGGGCCGGACCGAGTCTTCCTCAACGATGCGGGCAAGGGGTTCACGGAGATCACGGCCAAGGCCGGTTTGACCGGCGATGCGTGGGGGACAAGCGCGGCGCTGCTCGACTACGACCGCGACGGCCATCTCGATCTCGTCGTCGTGAACTATCTGGCGTTCGATCCGACCACGGCTTCGAAGCCCGGCTCCGACGCGTGCCGCTGGAAGAACCTCGACGTGATGTGCGGACCTGAGGGTCTCACGCCCGTGCACGACCAGCTCTTCCGCGGAAACGGCGACGGCACGTTCCGCGAAGTGACGGCGCAGGCGAAGTTCCGGCCGAAGCAGCCGGCCTTCGGACTCGGAGTGATGACGCTCGACTACGACAACGACGGTGACACGGATCTCTATGTCGCCAACGACTCGATGCCGAATCACCTGTGGGAGAACCAAGGCGACGGCACGTTCACCGAGGTCGCGTTTCGCGCGGGCGTGAGCCATGACGTGAACGGGAAGGAGCAGGCGAGCATGGGCATCGCTTGCGGTGACTGGAACGGTGACGGTCGCACCGATCTCTTCGTCACGAACTTCTCGGGCGAGAGCAAGGCGCTCTACCTTTCCGTGAAGGAGCGCGCGTTCCGCGAGCGTTCTTCGGGCGTCGGCCTGGGCGGTCCGAGCATTCCCATGCTCGGCTGGGGAGCCACGATGGCCGACTTCGACCTGGATGGGGACCTCGACCTGTCCGCGCTGTACGGGCACGTCTATCCGCAAGCCGACCGTCCCGGCACGGATACGAGCTACGCGCAGATCGATCACCTCTATCGCAACACCGGCGACGGTCGCTTCGCGGCCGAGAGCCTGAGCGATGCGGGGCCGAAGGTGTCGCGCGCGTCCGCGGCCGCGGATCTCGACGGCGACGGAGATCTCGACATCGTCGGCGTGCAAGTCGAAGGCGCGCCGCGCGTGCTCTTGAACGAGACCGAGCACAGCGCGAAGG
>JANLUN010000399.1:0-1551 GCA_031363505.1 Planctomycetota bacterium
CAGTCGACCGAGTATCCGATCGCAAGCTCGACCGGCGGATGGAGCCACGCCGCGAAGGAGATCCCGATTCGCTGGTCTCGGACAACCGCCGGATCAGGGCGACACTACCATGGCAACCGCGCTACGCCGATCTCGACACTATCGTCGGGCACGCCCTTGCCTGGGAGCGAAAACTGCAATCAAGTTTTCACATTGACGCCGAATTGAAGCATCTCACTGCAGACACTCTCAAGTCCAAGACTAACCTCAATTCTCTCCTGACCTTGGAATATCTGTCACACTATGGGACTTGTGCGCAGGTAGCGAGCGAATTACAAGTCACTCCCCTTGCCATTGCCAGGAGGCTCCGCCGGCTGGAAAAACGACTTGACCTCCCACTGCTAGAGGATGATCCACAGGACAAGCGTCGAATGCGACTGACGCAAACAGGAGAATCATTGACGCGGTGGTTCGCGCTTGCGCTGCGTGCGACGCGAGCGCCTACCGCGCGTACGCGCGACGCGCGAAGAGCAACGTCAAGTACGGGAGCATGTGGCTCTTGCGCGGAATCAGATTGAAGATGCGCATCAGCCGCTTGGGATTGAGATAGAAGCGCCGGTACGCCTTCTTGCGCAGCTTGAAGATCTTCTCTTCCGGCACAGCCGAGAGGTTGATCTCGCTCTTGTACGGTTCGTACGCCGACCAATCCGTTGGCAGGCTGAAGCCGGCGTGCTCGACCTGCGTGAACAGTTCCGTTCCTTTGAACGGAATGACGCGGAAGAACGCCGCGGTGTGGAAGCTCGAGCTCGCCGCCCAATCGATCGTCGCTTCCATCTCTTCCTCGGTCTCCGTCGGGAAGCCGAGCATGAACGCGCCGTGCACCATGACGCCTTGGTCGGCGATGAAGTCGACGATCTTCTTGACCTTGTCGATCTTCAGATTCTTCTTCATCACCTTCTGCATGCGCGGGCTGGCGCTCTCGACGGCGACCATGCAGCGGTACATGCCGGCCTTCTTCAGCAGCACGACGAGCTCTTCGTCGAGGATGTCGCCGCGGAATCCGTTCGGGAAGGTGAGCGCGAGCTTGTAGTTCCGATCGATGAGCCCTTGCGCGATCTTCTTCGCGCGGTCCGGACGGAAGTTGAAGATGTCGTCCATGAAGACGAGCTCCTTCACTCCGTACTCCTTCACGAGCAGATCGATCTCGGCGAGAACGTGCTCCGCCGAGCGCTCGCGGAACGTCTTCCCGTAGCTGTTGTGACAGTACGTGCAGCGCCACGGGCACGCGCGCGAGCTGAACATCGTCGCGAACTCTTGGTGCGCGTAGATCACGCCGCCGCGCGGGACCGTGTAGTACTTCTTGTGCTCGATCAGATCCCAAGCGGGGAACGGCATCTCGTCGAGCTTCGCGGGCGGCGGGCGATCGGGGTTGTGCACGACCTCGCCTTGCTCGTTGCGCCAAGAGAGGCCGGCGCACTCCTCCCAGTCGGTGCGCGCGTCGCGGAGGCGCGTGAGCACGTCGGCGAACGTGTCCTCGCCCTCGCCGCGCACGACGTAGTCGACCGCCGGATC
>JANLUN010000486.1:0-6303 GCA_031363505.1 Planctomycetota bacterium
ATCCGCGAGTCGCTGTTCGGCGACTCGCCGCGTGCGGAAGCAGTGCTCGCTCGTGTCGGTGACGACGTCGCCGGCTTCGCTCTCTACTTCCACAACTACTCGACGTTCCTCGCTCGACCAGGTCTCTATCTCGAGGACCTCTTCGTGCGTCCGCAGTTCCGCGGTCGCGGCATTGGTCGCGCGCTCCTCGCGCGACTTGCGAGCGTCGCTCTCGAGCGCGACTGCGGTCGCTTCGAGTGGGCCGTGCTCGATTGGAATACAGATGCGATCGGCTTCTACGAGTCGCTCGGTGCGAAGCCGATGAACGAGTGGACCGTCTATCGGCTCGCTGGCGCGGCGTTGGAGCAGCTCGCTGCGTCCGACGCGCCAACCCACTGAAGTGAACGTCTCACACTCACTGCAATCGATCGATCTGGGCGCGCAAGTCCGTCACGTTCACGTGCATCGCCTCCAGCTTTTGGATCAGTCGTAAGGCTTCGTTGATCGACTCGGCCCCCTCAGCCGGCGCCTTCTCCGCGCTCATGAGCAGCGCTTGAGCGAGTCCCATCTCCACGCTGGACTCCGTGCCGAACTCGAGGGAAGCGCGGAAGTGATTCGCTGCGGCCTTCTCGTTTAGAAGGGCGATCTGAATCCATCCCGCCAGCGCGCGCGCTCGGCGACGGTGCTCCACGGACGCCGATCCCGATCCGGCGATCGGTTGCAGCTCGCGCAGCGCGTTCTGGATGTCCGACTGCCCCGCGGCTCGAAGCGCGTCGTCGATCGGCTGCGACGCGAGGATCGACCGACCGCGCTGGAACATCGCCTGCGCGTGGAGCAGTCCTGACTCGGTCTCGAGATCGGCACCTAGTGTGTTAGAGCGCACCGCATCGATGAGCTCCAGCGCCTCGCGGATCTGCGCCGGTCCCTCGGCGTTCGTTGGATCGTCCGCTCCTCCTAGAAGCGCGCGCGCGAGCTGCAGCCGAAGATCGACGCTCTCGCGATCGAACGCCAGCGCTTCGCGGGCGCGCTTCGCGGCACCTGTCCAATCGGCCCGTTGTAGGCGGATCCAACTGGAGAGACTCTGCGCGCGGAAGCGCTCGCGCGCGTTGAGGCTGGGCTCGTCCGCCAACCGATCGATGCGCACCAGGGCGGCGAGCAATTGGTCGCGGCCGGCCTGGCGCGTCGGCTCGTCGGATGCGAACACGAGCGCGACGGCTCGGCGCACGTCGATGTCCGCCGCCAGGATCTGCATCCGCGCGCTGCGCGGGTAGCGCTGGGCGAGTCGCGCGGCGATCGTGCGCGCTTCCTCGACGTGCTCGGTGCTGGCGTCGTCTTCGTTCAGCCACTGCACGGCCAGGTTGTAATCGCGCTCGTCGAAGTCCTCGGCGATCTCGGACGGCGTCAGCACCGGCGCATGCACGACGAGGGCGCCGATGATGATCGCGAACCCGCCCACGACGAGCGCCGGTCCGTACTTCTGACGCACCGCGTCCCAAGTCCACATCGTCGCGTATGCGGCGAACGGCGCGAGCAACGCGATGAGCGGCAGTCGCGAGCGGTCGCTCGTCACCGTCAGCACGATCGTCGCGAGGTAGAGCGCGAATAGGACGGCGAGATCGAGCGCAGCGCCAGGATGCGCGGGTCCGAAGTCGACGAGCGACTTGTGCCGGTACACGAGCCACAGGAGCAGTCCCGCGAGGCCCAACGCTCCCACGACTCCGAATCCAGGCCACGGGAGCCGCGCGATCGGTACGTATCGCGCGTCCCACGCGAGCATGTGATTGTCCGGCACCTCGTACACGCCGAGCGTGAGGCGCAACTTGTTCCACAGGATCGCGATGTGCTCGCGCGGATGCTCGCGAAACGAGCGCAGCGCTTCGCTCTTCCAATAATCGCTGACCTCAGCGGCATCGAGCGCTCGCCCCGTGCGACGCTCGGCTTCGTGTCGCCAATCGCCGGCCTCGTACTCCGGAATGCCGCGCGTGAAGCTGAACTCGGATGCGCGACCGTACTCGTTCTCGAGGTTGTTCCCGCCGTACAGGTTCGTGCCCGCGCCGCTCGTCGTCAGCACGAACACGCCGCCGACGTGCTGATTGCGCCACGCGACCGGTACGAGCACACACGCGATCCCGAGGGCGACGCACGCACACGAAGCCAAGCTCGCGAGCCGCGCGCGGCGCTCCAGCAGCGCACGACCGAGCGGCCAGGCCACGAACACCGGCAGCAGCACGAGCATGTTGCCGCGGAGCAACGCGCCGAGTGCGCCGGCGAAGCCGCACGCGAACCACGTGACCCGCGGATGCTTCGCGTCGCGCGTCGCGATCAAGAGCCACGCGAAGCCCGCGAACAGCGGAAGGAACAGGTTCTCCTTGAGAAGGAGCGGCGGGAAAAGGAGTCCGGGCCAATAGATCGCGAGCAACGCCGCCGCGACGAAACCGGCCCGCTGTCCGAAGGCGCGTCGCGCGAGCACGCCGGCGAACACCGCCGCGAGCGCGCCGAGCACGCACTGCGCGATCCGCGCGACGATGCGCTCAGGTCCGAACAGCGCGTACAGCACGCCGAGCGTGTACGGATAGAGCGGCTCCTGGAAGAAGACCTCGCGCCCGATCCAATCGCCGCCCGCGATCTCGCGCGCCCAACGGTCATACGACGCTTCGTCGATGACGGGGTGAGCTGCGTGCGGATCGTGCTCCTCATACTGCAGCGTTGCCACGACGCGCAGCGCGAGCGCGATGACGAAGATCAGCGCGAAGATCCAGCGCGCGCGGCGATCGTCGGCCTGCGAGATCTCGCTCGGGCGCGACTCGGCGCTCATCGCCGGACCATCTCCCAGCGTTCGGGGAGCGGCGCTGCTTTCTCGAGAGCGCGCGCAGTGCGGATGACGTGCATCAGTGCGCGCCAGTGCTTCGCCAAGGGAGTCAACGCGCACAGGCCGAAGAACGCGAGCGTCGCGAGCGCGGCCACCGTCCCCGCCGCCCACCACACGAGCGTGCACACGAGCCCACACACGAGGAGCGGCACGACGATCGAGAGCTCGGGCGCGAACTCGGGCCCCCATCGGTACATCGCCCAGTGAAGTCGGTCGACGATGCCGCCGCTCGCGGAGCTCGCCCGCAACACCTGGAAGTACGCACGCGCACGGCGCATCGCTTGATCGGAGGCCGCGCTCGAGGTCGGCGCCTTCATCTCGAAGAACCGCGCGGCCGGAACGATCCGAATGCGTCGCTTCTCATCCGCGCGCGAGCGTACCTGGAACATCAGGTCCAAGTCATCGGCGGCGATGCCGAACTGCGGGACGAGGTCGAGGCTCGCACGCCACGCGAGGAGCTGGCCGTGGACGCTGAACAGGCGCCCGAAGCGCGACTCCAGCGCGCGCACGCGCCCGGTCCAGCGGTCGTATGCGCTCGACGCGTCGAGCGCTTCTCCGCCGTCGACGCTTCGGCATGTGCCGTCGCTCTTGAGATCGCGCACGAAGCGCTGCGTGCCGCACGCGAGCGCGAGCGTTTCCTCCTCGACGAATGCCTGCGCGATCGCGTTCCACGCCGCGGGATCGACGACCACGTCGGCATCGGTCAGCACGACGAGATCGACTTCGCCCGCGAGTTCCGCGAGCCCCCGGCGGATCGCGCCGGGCTTTCCGGGCCGAACGGCGTTCGTGACAATGCGCAGCTCGAGCCCGGCGTCATGGAGGCTGTTCACCGCCGCGCGTGCGCACGCCGCCGTGTCATCGTCCGACCCGTCGTCGACGACGACGATCCGATGCGGCCGCGCCGAAACGGGAAACGTGCCGAGCGCGACGTTGCGCAGCTTGCGCTCGATCACGAGGCCCTCGTTGCGACACGGGATGATCACACCCAGACGCAGCACGCTCTCTCCTCGATCGCTCACGAGCGCAGCACGTCCGCCGCGAGCCGCGGCCAGTTGCGCGCGTTGAAGAGCACGTTGTCGGCCTGCGCGCACTCCCACGTGCACGTGCAGCGCGTCGCGCGGATCTCTTCGCGCAGCCGCTCGGCTTCCGCCGAGCTCCACAGGCCCGCGAGGTCCCAGTCGACGTCGTTCAAGTTGCCGATCGATCGGCCGAGGATCTCGCACGGGTGGACCTCGCCGCTCTCGAAGATCACGGCCGAGAGCTTCCCCGCGGTGCACGGCAGGTGACTCGCGCCCTCGCCGCCGCGCGCGACCGATGCGACGTGCTCGTACATGAGGTCGTCGCGCGCCACGGCGAGCTTCGCGAGCGGGAAATCGAAGTACGGGAGTGCGCCGCTCAGGGCGAGCTTCTGCTTGCGCTCCACGACCTCTTCGTAGCGCGCGATGTCGACCTTGAGCAAGCTCGGATCGAGCGCCGTCCCGCGCGCGAGGTTGATCGTCACGTTGTCTGGGTGAAGCTCGTGCACGAGCTCTTCGACGTGATCAGCGAGCACGGCTTGGTTCTCCGACGTCACGCACACGAGGATCCCGACGCCGAGGCGCTCGACGCGCTTCGCGTGCTCTTTCAAAGCGCGCACGGACTCCATCGAGCGAGCATGTCCGCCCGGAATCTGTCGGATCGAGTCGTGGATCGGCGGCGGACCGTCGAACGACACCGCGATCGACAAGTAGAGATCAGGATTCTCGGCGAGCACGCGGTCGATGAACTCGTGCTGCCGATCTTCGATGAGTCCGTTCGTCGGGATCGCGAGATGGCGCAGACCATGCCGGCCGAACGCGCGCGCGACATCGGCCAAGTCGCGTCGCAGGAACGGCTCTCCCCCACCGAACGACACCCACACGAGCGGTCCCATGCGCGCGGCGGAATCGGCCAGCCGTTGGAACGACTCGAGGCTCGGACCCTCGACTCCGGCCGCCACTTCCTTCCAATGGAAGCAGTGCCGGCAGCGCAGATTGCAGCGGCCCGTGACGAAGATCGTCAGGTGGAGCGGCGGGCCGTCGTGGAACAGGCCGCGACGGACGAACGGGAGGTAGCGCAGGGGATTCAATCGAACACGATCGCCATGGAGGCGCGTCCATCGATTGTACGCGGGGCCGGATGCATGCGCCCGCGCGCTCCGATCGACACGCAGCGAACACCCGTCAGCGGACTACCATGCGATCTCGATCGCGTTCGACAGATTCGCCGTCGACGGGTTGCAGAAGCCCACCGCGGCGTTGCGGTAGAACACTTGGTAGTACGCGCTCTGCCCGCCAGCTTGGGCCGTCGCGATCGACACCGGAGTCGTCTGCACGTTGTTCGGATACGTCCAGTATCCGATCGGCGCGCCGTTCGTCGCCGCGTAGTGACTGCCGAAGCGGATGATCGCGCCGTCGAAGCAACGGAGGCCGTCGCTCGACGCCACGCCGGCGCCGTTCGACGCGTTGCCCTTGGCGAGGAACGCGAAGGCGACGTAGTTCGACGAGACCTCGCACTGGAACTTGACCGTGTCGGGCACCGTCGTGCCGATCGCGGTCAGCTTCGCGCCGGAGATGTTGAACGAGTTCGCGCAGCCGTGACCAGGCGCGCCGCTCGGGCTCGGAACGCTATCGGGAAGCGCGCACGGGCACGGCGTCGGCAGCGAACCGTCGCCGAAGCAGTACGAGAGGCCGAGCGTTCCACCCGCGACGTACGAGTGGTACGGCGTCGTCCCCGTGTTGCCGTGCTCGTCGGTCGACACCGCGCGGTACGTGATGAATCCGTCGAGGTTGCCCGGGATCTCCCCGCGGAAGATCTGCCCCTGCGAGCTCTGCATCGGAAACGTCTGCACTGCGCCGCCGTTCACTTGGACCTCGAGCCGCGTGTCGTTGTACCAGGTCGTGTAATACGCAGCGTTGTCGTACACCTGCACGCGCAACACAGTGGGCAGAGGTCCGACGTTTCGATCGGAAGCCTGCTCGAGCCGGTACAGCTTCGGCGCGTGCGTGTCCGTGACGTTGTTCAGGTTCTTGAGGAACGTGTTCGGCGCGTGGTTGTCGTTGGCGCAGAACGCGTCGTAGTCGCCGTCGTTGTCGACGTCCGCCGCATCGGCGTCGAGGGTCGAAAAGCTGTCGATGGGCAACTGTCCGACCGTGAGCGCGTACGTGCCCTGTCCGTCGGTGTTCTCGTACAGCCGCTCCTGCCCCGAGAAATTCGCGATGATCACGTCGAGATCGCCGTCGCTGTCGTAGTCGAAGAAGTCGCCTTCGTTGTCGTCGGAGTCCGAATCGGGCAGCAATTGCAGGTTGCCGAACGTGCCGTCGCCGTTGTTCTCGAGCGTCTCGTCCGAAAGCGAGGCCTGCCAATTCAAACCGTAGATGTCGATGTCGCCGTCGTCGTCGAAGTCACCGAACTCCTGCTCGTAGTGACCGCCGCCG
>JANLUN010000516.1:0-7028 GCA_031363505.1 Planctomycetota bacterium
CGGAAAAACAGCATCGACGTCTCCGGCGCGACGAGCGCGACGCTGACGATCAATCCGGTCGCGGTCTCCGACGCCGGCAGCTACGACGTCGTGATCACCGATGGGTGCGGAACGGCGACGAGCAACACGGCGACGCTCACGGTCCAAGTTCCGGTCTCGATCTCTCAGCACCCGGCGGCGCAGGCCGCGTGTGCCGGCAACACGCGTCAATTCAGTGTCGTGGCAACGGGTACGCCCTCTCCCACGTTTCAATGGCGCAAGAACGCCGCGCCGCTGTCCAACAGCGGACACTACTCGGGCGTGACGACCGCGACGCTCACGGTCAGTTCGATCGCCGCAGCCGACATCGCGAGCTACGACGTCGTGGTGACGAACGCGTGCGGTGGACTCACGAGCAACTCCGCCGCGCTGACGTTCGACCTGGCCGACTCGGACGGCGACGGCACGACGAACTGCAGCGACGGTTGCCCGAATGATCCGGCCAAGATCGCGCCCGGTGTGTGCGGATGCGGCGTGCCCGACACCGACAGCGACGGTGACGGCACCCCCAATTGCACCGACGGCTGCCCGAACGATCCGGCGAAGACTGCGCCCGGTTCATGCGGCTGCGGCGTGACGGACACCGATTCCGACGGCGACACCATCGCCGACTGCATCGACAACTGCGTGGCCGTCTCGAACTTGAATCAGTTGGATACAGATCGCGACGGCGTCGGCGACGCCTGCGACAACTGTGACGCGATCGCGAACCCGCGTCAGGGAGATTGCGACGCCGACGACATCGGCGACGCATGTGAGCTCGCGCAAGGCGCACTCGACTGCAACTTGAACGGCATTCCCGATGCGTGCGACATCTCGGAGGGGAACAGTCAAGACGTCAACGCGAACACGATTCCCGACGAATGCGAAGGCGGTGTCGGAACACCGTTCTGCTCCGGCGATGGTTCGCTGCTCACGCCTTGCCCGTGCGCGTCACCCGACAGCGTTCCAAATCCCCCGGCATCCGCCGGTCACGGCTGCGCGAACTCGTTCAACTTGGCGGGAGCGCTGCTCAGCGGCGTGGGGACGACGCAGCCCGACACGGTCGTACTCAGCATCGACGTGGGCGGGAACTATTTGGGGTTCGGCTTCCTCATCAAGGGGAGCGGCTTCGACCCGAACGGCGTCGCATCGGGGGACGGCGTCCTGTGCATGAGCGGCTCGCTCGTTCGATTCGGCAGTCACTACGCGGGCACGAACGGTGCGCCGATCGGAACGTGGACGTACCCGAACACGGTGCAGACGACGCCGATTTCGGTCCAGACGGCGCAGCCGGCGGGTCAATCGGCGCACTACCAGCTCTACTATCGCAACGCCACGTCGGGCTTCTGCAGCCCCGCGACGACGAACGTGTCGAACGCGTACGCGATCAGCTGGCCGTAGGCGCTCGCAACGGGTCGCGGAAGTGATTCCGGCACGCGTGCGCTTGAAATCAGCGCACGCGTGCGCGACCTTCACGCCCCCCCCACCACTCTGTCACGCTCAAGGATTGCACATGAAAGCTCTCTGCTCCGTCCTCACGCTCGTCGCCTGCGCGAGCGTCGCGCTCGGCTTCGCTCTCCGCGCGCCGCCGGTGCTCACCGCGGCCCAGCCGACTCCGGCCGCGGCGATCACGTACGACATCGACGGCGGCCACTCGTCGCTGCTCTTCCGCGCCAAGCACCTGAACGTCTCGTACGTCTACGGCCGCTTCAACGAGTTCTCGGGCCAGTTCACGTTCGACTCCGCGAAGCCCGAGAACAGCAAGGTCGAGGTCGAGATCACAATCGAGAGCGTCGATTCAGGGGTCGACAAACGCGATGCGCACCTGCGCAGCCCCGACTTCTTCGACGCGAAACAGTTCCCGACCGCGACGTTCAAGAGCAAGAGCGTCAGGAAGACGAAGGACGGACACTTCGAGGTCACAGGCGATTTCACGCTGCACGGTGTGACGAAGCCCATCACGATCGACGTCGAATCGGTCGGCACCGTCAAGGACGAACGCGCCGGCGAGATCGCGGGCTTCCATGGGACGTTCACGCTGAAGCGCAGTGAGTTCGGTGTGAGCTACGGTCCGACCGCGCTCGGCGAAGACATCCTCGTCATCGTGAGCGTCGAAGGCACTCGCAACGACGAAGGCGGCGGGAAGAAGTGACGGCGACGCGCACGGACGTGCACATGTCCCCCGCTCGCGATTGCGCGTGCGTGAGAACCACGCGCATGGCAGTTCCCACGGTGCGATGCCCAGCGTAAACGAATTCCTCCACTTCGTGCTCGTGCCTGCACTCGTGTGCGGCGTGCTGCTCGCGGCGGTGTGGATGTCGCGCGCGAGCGGCGTGGACAAGAGCCTCGCGCGCCGTCACCTCCAAGCGCTCGCCTTCGCGGCCGGCATGTGGATCGGATACCACGCGATCGTCGGCGTGCCGGTTCTCCCGTCGGAGAACCGGCAGCTCGCGGCGCTCGATTGGATGCCGTGGCTCGTGCTCGCGGCGCTCGTCGTGTCGCTCGTTCAATCGATGAGCGCCGGCCGTCGCGTGCCGGGTTGGGCATGGAGCGCACTCGTGTGCGCGCTCGTCGTCGTGCTGTCGTTCTTGGGGAGGATCTCGAGCGATCCGCGCTGGCTCGCGTTCACGCTTATGGCGGCGACGTTGTTCGCCCTCTGGCAATCGACCGATGCGATGGCGCGAAAGCTGCCCGGCCCGGCGGTGCCGGTCGTGCTGTGGGTCGTCGTCACCGGGACCAGCGTGGCCACGGTCCTCTCCCACAGCGCGAAGATCGCGCAGCTCGCGGGAACGCTCGCGGCTTGCCTCGGTGCGTGCATCGTAGTCGCACTCTGGAATCCGCTCCTGAGCGCGGCCGGCGGATGCGTCGCGATCGCGCTGACCGTGCTCGGCGTCTGTTGGATCAACGCCGTGCACTACGCGGACCTCGCGCCGCCGGCAGCCGTCTTGCTCATGGCGGCGCTCGTCACGCCGTGGTGCGCGCAGCTCTTCCGCATCGACGCCTGGTCGCGCACGAAACGCGTTTTCGTGTGTGCGCTCCTCGCTGCGCTGCCTGCGGCCGCGGCCGTCGTCGTCGCGCAGCTTTCGGCGCCGAGCTACGAGTACTGAGCTCCATCAGCTCGCCAGTGAACAGCGTCCCGAATCTGCGCGTTCGTGCGCTGAACGATCGTCCGGTGCGGACGCGCGGCGAGTTCGTCCTGTACTGGATGATCGCGAACCGCCGCGCTCGCTCGAACTTCGCATTGGATCGCGCGATCGATCGCAGTCGCGAGCTCGGTCGCCCGCTGGTGATCCTCGAGGCGCTGCGCGCGGGCCATCGCTGGAACTCGGCTCGCCTCCAACGATTCGTGATCGACGGCATGGCGGACAACGAGCACGCGTTCAAGTCGACGGACGTGCGCTACTACCCTTACGTCGAACCACGCGCGGGTGAAGGAAGCGGGCTCGTCGAAGCGCTCGCGGCGCGCGCTTGCCTCGTCGTCACCGATGATTTCCCGTGCTACTTCCTGCCGCGCATGACGGCCGCGACGGCGCGGCGTGTCGACGTGTGCGTCGAGAGCGTCGATTCGAACGGCCTTCTGCCGATGCGCGCGGCGCGCGAGGTGTATCCGACCGCGTATGCGTTCCGTCGCTTTCTCCAGCGGAATTTGCGCGAGCACTTGGCGTATTTCCCGAAGACGGCGCCGTTCGACGGACCGCCTCTCGTCCCGCATGCGAGCCTTCCGGCGGAGATCGAACGTCGCTGGCCACGCGCGAACACGGGTCACGACGCGGAGCCGACGGTTCTGCCAGGCGGCTCGCGCGCCGGTGAAGCGCGGCTGGAGAGCTTCGTACGCGCGGTGCTCCCGCGCTACTCCGGAGAGCGCAACGAACCCGAAGCGGACGCGTCGAGCGGCCTCTCGCCGTACTTGCACTTCGGACACGTGTCGCCGCACACGGTGTTCGAGTCGATCGCGCGCTGGGAAGGATGGACGATCGCCTCGCTCGGATCGCAGAGCGCAGGCAAGCGAGCAGGCTTCTGGGGCGTCGGCGAATCGGCCGAGGCGTACCTCGATCAACTCGTCACGTGGCGTGAGCTGGGCTTCAACTTCTGCTCGCAGCGCGCGGACTACGATCGCTACGAGTCGCTGCCGAGCTTCGCGCTCGCGACGCTGGCGAAGCACGCGGCCGACAAACGGCCGCACGTGTACTCGCTCGACGAGCTCGAATCGGCCGCGACGCACGATCCTTTGTGGAACGCGGCGCAGACGGAGCTCGTGCGCACGGGCAGGATGCACAACTATCTGCGCATGCTGTGGGGCAAGAAAATCCTGCAATGGTCGCCGTCGCCGCAAGTCGCGCTCGACGTGATGATCGAGCTCAACAACAAGTTCGCGTTCGACGGCCGCGACCCCAATTCCTACAGCGGCATCTTCTGGGTGCTCGGGCGCTACGACCGTCCGTGGGGACCGGAGCGGCCGATCTTCGGGACCGTCCGCTACATGAGCTCCGAGAACACCGCGCGCAAGGTCGACGTCGACGCGTACGTCCGGCGCTACAGCCGTGGCGCGCCTACTGCTGCCACGTGAGGTGCCACGTCATCGAGTCGCCCGCGGTCGTGGCCGTCTCCAGCGGGATCACGAGCGTCGCGACCTCGGCTTCCGACGTCGCCTTGGTTCCGCGCGTCTTGCCGGTGAGGCCGCTGCTCACGACGGCCCTGGGCAGCTCGATCTCGAGCTTGATCACCGAGCCGACGCTCTTGCTCTTGCCGGTCGGATCGATTGCGGACGAAGCGCGCGTGCGCTCTTCGGTCGAGAGCGGAACGAGCGCGCGCGGCCACTGCGCACTCTCACCGCGCGGCAGCACGACCTTGATGAAGTAGAGCCCGTCACCGGCCTCTCCGGCGGTGAACGAGAGATCGGCGAGCTTCAGATCCGACAACTTGTCGAACCGCCCTGCCGCGCACGCGACGTCGACACGACTCTCCCACGCGGCTCCGTGGCTCTGCGTCTGAATCGCGCCGTCGGCGGTCGGCTGCGCGAGCGCGCTCGTCGTCACGGTGCCGCCGAGGTCCTCGCGCAGACGGATCCGGATCGCGACGAGGTCCGTCTCGTCGCAGCCCCCGAGACAAACCACAGCCAAGAGGACGAGCAGGATCCAGGGGTGTCGCATAGTGTGGCCTCTTTCGATGGCACCGAATCCGCCCGGCGGGGCTGCATCGGCGCACCCTGCGGAGTCTAGCCAGCGCCGCGAGCCCGCAGCAACCGCCGCGAAGGGCTCGATTTTCTCCGAAGGATCTCCGAGGGTCGGGACACGAACGTCCGGAACCCATGCGCATGAACGATCCCTATGCTCTCGACCGGCGCCTGCGCGACCGCGTGGTCGCTCGTGAGCACGGCGCGGCGGAAGCGCTCCTCACGGAGCATCTCGACCCGCTTTACGAGTTCGTCCACTATCGGTTGCAGCGCCCGGGTTCCGACGCGAGCCGCGTCGAGGACGTCGTGCAGGACACGTTCCTCGTCGCTTTGCAGCGCATCCACGCCTTCGACGGTCGCTCGTCGCTCTACACGTGGCTGTGCGGGATCGCGAAGAACCGGATCCGCATGGCGCGCCGAACGAAGGAGCCGCGGTCGCTCGACGAAGCGCTCGAGGGCGCCGATCCGGAGATCGACGCGATCCTGGCCGAGGTCGAGCGCGAGCCGCTGCCGGACGCGATCCTCGAGCGGCGCGAGACGCGAGATCTCGTCGGCGCAACGCTCTCGTCGCTGCCGCCGGACTACCGCCGCGCGCTGCTCGAAAAGTATGTCGAGGGGATTTCCGTCGCCGAGATGGCGGGCCGCGCGGGCAAGGGCAGCAAGGCCACGGAGTCGACGCTCACCCGTGCGCGCGTCGCGTTCGCCCGCGTCTTCGAGCTGCTGGCGAAGCGGCGCGGAGGACTCGAGTGAATCACGAGCCCTCGATCCTGGAGCAGAACCTCGTCGCGCTCTTCACGCGCGCTTACGTCCCCGTTCGCTCGAGCCCGGCGTTCCGCGCACGACTTTCGGAGCGCTTGACGCGTGAGCTCGAGCGAGACCGCGCACCGCGACGATTTCACGCGTGGCGCGTCGCCGCGGCGGTGCTGATCCTCGCCGGTGTCGCGCTCGCGGTTTGGTTCGCCACGCAGCGCGAACCCGGAACCACGAGCCGTGAGCGCCTGCTCGCACGCGGCGAGACCGCGATCCGCGAGCACGCGGCTGATGCGTGGCGCGCGCTCAACGACGCCGAGCTCTCGCGCGGAATCGAGTTCGCAGCCGGTCATATGGATCTCGCGACCGCGTCGACATCGGAAGGGCGCGTCTGGCTCGCTTCCGCGGGTCGCGTGGACGCGGCACCGAGCACGAGCCTTTCGATCGCGAGCGGTTCCGCCGTCGGATCGCACGTGCTCACTCTCGAATCCGGCGCGATCTCTCTCGAGCGCTACGCCCCGGATGGACGCTTCGAAATCGCGACGGCGCATGGCCGTCTCATGCTCGAGCGCGGCGCGCTCACGGTCGCGACCGTCGCGGCGAGCGATCTGCCGGCCGGATTCGAGCCCGGACCCGCGGTCCGCGCGCGCCTCGCGTCGGGACTAGCGTGGCTCGACACGTCACCGGGGCGCACGTTGCTCGGTCTCGCGAACGATGTCTATCTGCAGCGCGGCCGGATCGTCACCGCGACGCTTCCAGGACTCGACGGCGCCGCGATCGCGAGCGGAGGGCGCAGCAGCGCAGCCGTGCTTCCGAACACGGACAGCGCGCCGGTCGCCGAGACGCCCGAAACCGCGCGTCTGACCGGGCTCGTGCGCGTTCCTGACGGAGACATGCTGCCCGAGAGCTTCGCGGTGACGCTGCTGCGCGAGGTGCGCCTGCCCGACGTATCCCATCCCGAGCGCCACGCGTTCGAAGGCACCGCGGGCAGGTTCGAATTGCCGGCGGTTCGTCCTGGTACATACCGTGTGTTCGTCGAAGCGCGCGGCTTCGCGGTTTGGCAAATCGACGCCCCGCTCGTGCT
>JANLUN010000262.1:0-1395 GCA_031363505.1 Planctomycetota bacterium
GAGGGATCGATGTAGAACGCACCTACAAGGATGACGAAGATCACCGTCGCGACCTTGAGCATCACCATCAATGAATTGAAGCTGGCGCTCTCCTGGATCCCCTTCACGAGCACCATGGTCACGAGCACGACGACCAGCACCGCGGGCAGATTGATGAATCCGCCCTTGGCGACGAAGTGCCCGGCTTCGTAGACGAACGGTGGTCCGGCGAGCGCTGCTGGGAGCACGATGTCGAACTTGGCGAGCACGCTCTGGAAGTAACCCGACCACCCGTTGGCGACGGTCGCCGAGCCGACTGCGTACTCGAGCACCAGGTCCCAACCGATGATCCACGCGAAGAGCTCTCCGAGCGTGGCATACGCGTACGTGTACGCGGATCCGGCGACGGGCACCATCGACGCGAACTCGGCGTAGCACAGCGCGGCGAAGATGCACGTGATGCCCGCCACGACGTACGAGAGCATGAGCGCCGGACCCGCGACGTCCTTCGCGGCCGCACCCGTCGCGACGAAGATCCCGGCGCCGATGATCGCGCCGACGCCTAGGCTCGTGAGCTGAACGGGCCCGAGACAGCGACGAAGGCGATCCTCGCCCTTCATCTCCTCGAGCAACAACGCGAGCGGCTTACACTTGAAGAGCTGACTCATCGGTCCAAGTCCTCCGGGGTTCCCTCGGCGAGCGAGGAGGAGGATAGGAAACGTCTCCGGCGAAGAGAACGCCGAAGCGGGCCTATCAGCGATCCACGGCGAGTTTCGTCGCCGATCGCTGCGCGCTACTGCACGAGGAACGAGTCGCGGTAGATGCGCCGCACCCGTCCGGGAACGCCGATCGGGACTTCGCCCGCGAATTCGGACTTGTACTCCGTCACGTCGACGAACACGCACTGGCCGGCCTTGTTCGTGAGCTTCAGGTCGCGCTCCGTGCCTTCGAACGTCACCTTGGGCCCGTCGTCGAGCGCGATCGAGCGCTTCGATCCCTCGACCATGAGCGCGTGCTCGTGCAGGAAGCCGCGCATCGTCGAGTCCATGATCGACTCACCGACGCGCAACCCCGACAGCGAGTCCGGCGTGATCGCCGAGTGCGAATCTCCGACGTGCACGGGGAACAGGATCGGGTTGACGACCGTGCGAATCTGCTCCAGGAAGCCGTCCATCAAGGCGGGGTTCGTCACCTCGTCGCGCGTCTTCGTCGCGGCGAGCTCGAGCAGTGCGTCCTTGAGCATCGCGATGTAGAGCGGATCTTCCTTGGGCGGCTCGCCGCCGTGCGCGTCGGCCGCGGCCACGCCGCCGAGGCGTCCCTGCACGTACCCTTCGTCGTACGCGAAGTACTCCGCGTTCAGCTTCATCACGAGGTAGCGCTTGCTGCTCTCGCCCGACAAGTTCACCTGCAAGTCCG
>JANLUN010000558.1:0-20198 GCA_031363505.1 Planctomycetota bacterium
CCTTCGCCGGGCAAACGCTCCGCGCTGGCGACGGCGATCGGAACGGGCGCGAACGCGTAGCGCACGACGAGTTGCGCGATGACGAACGTGAACGGGATCGCGAGCGGCAGGAACGGCCCGAAGTTGTAGGCCATGTACTGAAAGTTGCGCAGCAGCACGCATCCGATCGCGCGCCCCACGATCTTCAGGTCGTCTTGGTAGATCCGAATCTCGATCAGGTGCGCCTTGATCTTGTCCTTGGCCGCCTTGATCCCCTTCTGATAGCTGATGAACTTGAAGGCGACGAGCGCCAGGATCCCGAAGACTCCGGACGCCACGATCAACGCCGTCGCGGCGCCGAAGGACTCGAACGGCCGCAGCAAGACATCGAAGACCGCTGTGACGAAGTGATTGACGGAGTTCATCCGTCGAGCGCCGCAGCAAGGGGTTGAACGCGATCTCGCTCGCCGTCCGACTGAGCGAGCATCAGGAGATGTAGCCCAGGCCCCGCAGCTTCTCGGTGATGTCGGCGTCGCTCTGCGCGCCTTCGAACTGCGCCAGCTCCTTCTCCAGGACGTGCACGATGAACTCCTCGTGCGAAGCGTAGCCAGCGACCGCCGCGATCTTCTTGATGCGATCGAGCAGGTCTTTCTCGAGCTTGATCTTGTTGCCGCCGAACATGTCTCAGCCTTTCCGAGTGCTTGCGTCCGCCGGCCCGGATGCCGGTGCCGGATGCCGGTGATTGTGAATGATGCCTACCGAAGAACCGGCGCGCCACGCATGCCCGATTCCGGCGCGATGCCGTACTGCTTCAGGATCTCGACGGTGAGGTCTTCGAGCAGCGGGCTGCCGCCGAGGACTCGTCCGTTCGTGAGGAGCGTGCCTTTGACGACTTCCGGTGACATGAGGTGATTGCCGTTGAACGTGCCGCCGAGGTTGTCGTCCAGCACGGCATTCGGAATCCGTCCGGTGGACGAGTAGTCGGAGTTTCCGTATTCCGCATTGTATCCCACCAACAGATCGGGAGCTTCGCTCGCGCGTTCACCGTGGTAGATCTCGGCGGCGATGTCGCAGCGGAAGACGACCTGGTTGGCGCCGTCCTTGACGGCTTCGAGCTTCTCTTTCAGCTCGCGCACCAAGGCTTCGGCTTCCGCGCCGGGCCGAATGATCCCCGCTTCGTTTTCCGGCGTTGCCGGGTCGTCGAGCTCGCGACCTGCGAGGTTCAAGTACAGCGCGTTGAATCCCATGCCGTACGCGCGCGTCTTCGACCAATCGACGGACGATTTGAGGTACACACGTTTGAAGTTCGGGTCGTCGCGCGGAAGTTCCTTCGTCTCGCCTGGCTTCAACACGAGGTAGCCGTTCTCGACGAGCCACGTGTTCAAGCTGAACACGCGTCGGTACGGAGCGAAACCGTGATCGCTCATCACGATGAGCAGCGCGTCCTCGCCCACGCGTTCACGCACGTGGCCGAGCATCGGATCCATGTGCAGGTAGAGGTCGTAGATGACGTCCTTCCAGGTGCTGCCCGGGCGATGCGACCAATGCGACGAGTCAGACGAAGCGAACTCGCGGTCGTGGATCGGATGCGCTTCGTCGAAATGACGCCACATCATGTGGCTGCACAAGTCGATGCCCGAGAAATAGAAGAAGAGGAAACCGCCCTGGCCGCCGTCCATGTACTCGTCGAGCGCGAAGTCGAGCATGCGCAATCCCTCGCGGTGCACGAGCTCGGACTGCGCCATGAACTCCTCGTCGGTCAGCGCGCGATCCTTCAGCGCGTTGACGTCCTCGGGCATGCCCTGCGTGTAGTAGATGCCGATCGCGCGGGCGAGATCTTCGCTGGCGTCATCGGGACTCGACACCGGCGTCACGGGATCGAGCGGATCGATGTTGATGGGCGACGCGTACAGCTCGAAGTCGGGCTCGATGCGCCGCAGGTAGAAGCGCACGGCGCCGCTCACATCCATCATGCCCATGGGGAGGAGCGAGAACGTGAGCTCCGTGAAGCGGCTCCACTGTCCGGGTTTCAACACGATCCGTTCGCTGCCCGTGTCGATCGCGATCGCACCAGCGGGATGGCCGTCGTCCGCAGGCGCCGCGCGGTCGATGTAGATTCGAAGCGGTACGGTCGCGCTGCCGCCGCTCTTTCGGAAGAGCTGCGGAGGACCCGCGATCGTCGTCTCGATCAGACCTGGCACGTACTCGCGCACCGGAACGATCTTGCCTTCACCGACTGCGCTGCGTGCCGGCGGATTCGTCGTGTAGAAGCTGTACTGTCCGTAAGCCGAGTCAAGCGCCGGCGTCATCATCCCCGAGAACGACAGGCCCAGCGCCGGCTCGACGGGGAAGTTCGCAGGCATGCGCCAGATGTCGGCCGGCACGCCGTGGTCGGCGAGGATCTGCCAGAACGCGCGGCCGCTGCGATTGCTCGTGCTCTCGCCGCCGATCGGGAACTGCCAATCGCCCCACAACGCGACGTGCGAGCTCGTCGTCGTGCGCGTGGTCGACGTCGCGACATCGCGCGTCGTGGGATCGCGATGGATGAAGTCGAAGATCCCGTGTCCACCCGGATCGCGGCCCGTGATGAAGTTCGACCACGCGACCGGACTTTGCGGCGGCGTCGAGGTGCCGAGCTCGTTGAGCCCGCCGTCGGCGACGAGGCGCGCGAAATTCTGCATGCGGTCGGGAAACTTCGCGATCGTCTCGCGCAAGATGTCGGGATCCATTCCGTCGATGCCGAGCACGACGGTCTTCTTGTGCTTCGGCGCGCCGGAAGGGTTCGAGTCCGACCGAGTGGAATCGTCGAGCTTCCCCGGAATGGCCGGGAGCATGAGCGCCGCGAGCACCGCGAGGGCAGGCCAAACGGTCCAGCGCGGGATCCTCACGAACGCACTCCTTCGAGCGACGTCGTGCGCGCGGGCGGCGGCGCGCCACCCTGCGTTGCCGATTCAGCGCCCCATAACGCGTGTCCCTGCATGTACGCCGGAATCGGCACGCCGAAGAGATCGAGCATCGTCGGCGCGAGATCGATGAGCGCGGGCTTGTCCGTGCTGATCTTGCGATTGCACCAGAACACTCCCGGCACGAGCCGCGGATCGACGCAGTGGTCGCCGGACCACGACTTCGTGTTGTCGGTGAACACTTGCGTCGAAACCGATCCGGTCGCGCAGTCCCACGAGTGTCGAAAGCCCTTGTGGTAGCCGATCAAGAGCTCGGGCGCGGCGTCGGCGTACGGCCCGCTGTGAATGCTGCGCGTCAGGAAGACTTCCTTGATCACAGGCTCGCCGGTGAGCGGATCGCGCAGTGCTTCGAGCTTCGTCTTGAGCTCGCGGCACAGCGCGTCGAGTTCGTTCTTCGGCACGAGGCCTTCGCGCTCGCGGCCCACTCGATTAATGAAGAGTCCGGTCAAGCCGAGAGTGAACGCCTTCGTCTTCGACCAATCGACCTTGGCGAACCAATCGGGTGAGGTCTCGGCGCCGTCTTTGAGGAAGAGGTAGCCGTTCTCCTTGAGCCACGTGTTCAGGTTCACGCCGCGCCGGAAGTTCGTGAAGCCGTGGTCGGAGATCACCATCAGCACGGTGTCGGGATCGTTGCCGAGCCGCTCGCGCACCTCGCCGATGAGCCCGTCCATCTTCTGATACATCTCGGGCATGACGCGGCGGTAGCGCTCGACTTCCTTGTCCGCGTTCGCCGGGTGCGTGGGATCCAGCGTGCGATAGAACATGTGGCTGATGCGATCGGACGTGTCGAAGACGACCGTGACGAAGCCCTTCTTCGTCTTGTCGAGCACGTCCCAGAGCTGCTTCTTGCGCTCCTCGAAGATGAGCCACGCTTGCTTGAGGAAGGCGTCCTCGTCGATCAAGCGCTCGTTGAGCGCCCACGTGTCTTCCGCGAGCCCGAGCGTCGCGTACGGCCCGTGCATCTTCGCGAGGTAGATCGCGTACACGAACGGATGCGAGATCGGCATCGCCGGCTTGTCCGGATCGATGTTGATCGGCGTCACGTAGAGCTCGAACCCGCTGTCGTCCCACGTCTGCACGTAGAACCGCGCAATCCCGGTGATGCCGTCGAACGGGATGACCATCCACGGCGTGTATTCGTTCACGCCGACCTCGACCGTCTCCTTCTCGACCGTGATGCGCACCTTGCGCTTCACTCGATCGAGCTCGACGGCGAACGGCGACTTCATCGAATGGCCGTCCTTGCCGTGCGGACCGGTCAACTTCGATTCGATCCGATCGTTGCGGATGGCGATCTGATACTGCTGCCCGCCGATGTGCGCGCCCTTCGGACGCGACTTGGTCGAGTAGAAAGAGAACGAGCCTTGCGTCCCTTGCAGATCCGGCACGCACATGCCGGAGAGCAGCGTGCCGTTCTTGAACTTCTGCGGCGGGAACGTGATCGGCACGCGGATGATCGAGGACCACACGCGGTTGGCGCCGAGGAGCTTCCAGAACGGCTGGCTCTTCTGCATGAAGCGATAGACCGCGCGTGTCCCCCACGGCACTTCTGCGAAGCCGAGATTCAGCGTCTTCGCGACGGTGCGCGTGTCGCTCGAAGACAGCATCGGCGCGTACGAGCACGGATCGCGCGTGAGGAAGTCGTAGATGCTGTGCCGCGACGCATCGACACCGGTCGCGTACGTCGACCAAGCGACGGGCGAGATCGAGGGGCACGCGGTCTCGAGCGGATGGAAGCAACCCTCGGCCGCGAGCGTCTTGAGGTTCGGCATCAACCCTTCGGCCGTGAAACGCTGCGCGAGGCCGGGGTCGAATCCGTCGAGGCCGATGACCACGACGCGCTTCACCTTCGCCTTCCCGCGTCGACGGAACGTGAACGCGCGCACGGCCGCCTTGAGCGGCCACATGAGAATGATCCCGAACGCCAGGACGAAGGTGCCGAGCAGCACCAACACCGATCCGGCGGCGGCGAATCCAGCGCCCGGGCCGATGTACGCCAGCGCGGGGGGCGCGACGAAAGATCCGACGAGGGCCGTGCCGAGGACGAGACGCAGGACCTGGGGACGATGATTCATGCGCGGAGGGGCCCGATCCTATCGTCCACAGGCGGCCTGGGGTGGAGCACCCCGCGCGCGACATCGACGATCGAACGCGCGGGTACGAGAACGGCCGCCTGCCGTTGGCCGATGGAGGCGTTTCACGGGCAGGCGACCGCGATTCGAAGTCCTCGGGAGCGAGGACTCAGCCCTTCAATAGACCGCGCTTCTTGAGGTACGCCAGGATCTTCTCGGCCGACTCTTCGATGCTCTCGTCCGCAGTGTGCACGGCCACTTCGGGAGTCGCCGGCGCCTCGTACGGATCGCTGACGCCGGTGAAGTTCTTGATGATCCCGGCGCGCGCCTTCTTGTAGAGGCCTTTCGTGTCGCGACCTTCGAGCACATCGAGCGGCGCTTCGACGTAGATCTCGATGAACGGCGCCTGCGACTTGCCGCGCAGCTCGTCGCGAATCTCACGGTACGGCGAGATGGCGGCCGTCATCGACACGACGCCGTTGCGCGACAGCAAGTTCGCGACGTACCCGATGCGACGGATGTTCGTGTCGCGGTCTTCCTTCGAGAAGCCCAGGCCTTTGCTGAGGTTCTCGCGGATCTCGTCACCGTCGAGCACTTCGACCTTGCAGCCCCTCTCGATCAAGATCGGGGTCAGGTATTGGGCGAGCGTGCTCTTGCAGCTGCCGGAGAGACCGGTGAACCAAAGCGTGAATCCCTGGGCGCTCATGTTGTGACGATCGGTTTCTGAAATGGGGGTTAGCGGATGCGGCCCTCGATGTAGGGCACTTCGAAACACTTCTCGTGCATGATCGGGCCGTGGCCGAAGTAGCCGGCCTCGCCGAACAGCTCGCCGTGATCGGCGGTGACGATGATGTGCGTGTTCTTCGGCACGAGGTCGAAGAGTTCGGCGAACACACCGTCCAAGTAGCGCACCGTGTCGATCTGGCGCGCCTTGAGCTGGTCGAGCTTGTCCTGGTCGAAGAACAGCGGTGGGTCTTCGTCCTTGATCAAATTGCCTTGCGCATCGACTTGCGAGTCGAGCTTCTTGAAAACGCCGTTCACGCCGCTGATGCGCGGCCACATCGACGAGTCTTCGTCCGGCTTCGCGTACGGGTAATGCGTCTCGCCGACGTTGAGCATGTAGAAGCTCGGCCGGTCGGTGCCGAACGTCATCGTCGGCAGCATCGAGCGCATGTCATTGTGGTGATCCATCAGCTGGAAGCTGTCGAAATCACGGTTGATGCCCGTCTTGGGGTTGAGCACCGGCAAGCTGACGCGCGCGTGCGTCGAGTAACCGAGCGAGTTGCGCAAGAGGCCAGGGAACCACAGGCCGGGCACCATCTTCGAGAACTCGATGCCCTTCGCGCCGAGGCGCTTGTTGTAGTTGAAGAAGTCTTCCTTGTAGTACTCGGACGCGTACACGTTCGCCGGCGTCGTGTGCGGCAAGAGACCCGTCAGCAGGTTGTAGTGCGAGGGCGCCGTCCACGACGCGTAGCTGTAACGCCTCTCCGGCTTGCCGAGCTTCAGCACCGTCTTCGGCGCCGCCGTCATGAACGCGTCGTACCGGCAGCTGTCGAGGATGACGATGATGAAGTTGTTCTCGGCCTTCGGATCGGGACGAGCCGCCGCGAGACCCGGCCGTATCATCGGCCGCGGTGCGGCCTTCGGCGGCGCTTCCTTCTTCTTGAAGAGATCGAAGAGACCCATCGCGCTGGTTCAGGCCTTGCGCTGGGTCTGGTAGTACGTCGCGAGTACCTTCGCGGTCGACGGACGCATCACGCGCTCGTCGGGCATCTCGCCCGCGTCGAGCGTTTCGCGCATCTTCGTGCCCGAAATCGTGACCTGCGTCTTGCCGGCGTTGTCCTCGACGAGCCCGACGCGGCCGATCTCGGCGAAATACGCGGCGAAGCCGACGTTGACGGTCTTGATGGCGAGCTCACCGCCGAGATTCTTGAAGATCTCCTGCGCGTCGAAGTCGCCCCAGATCGCGGTCTTGTCGTCGTACGGCGCGTCGGCGTGCTTGCGGCCGATGATGAAGTGGCTGAAGCCGAGGTTCTGGCGGTAGATCGCGTGCATCACGGCTTCGCGCGGGCCGCCGTAGTACATGCGCATGTCGAGCCCGATGAGCTCGAGCTGCGCGTTGAGCTCCTGCCCGTGCTTCTTCCACAGGCTCTCGTCCATGTCGCCTTGTCCGAGGAAGCGACCGTCGACGAGCGCTTCATACGTCTTCATGCGCACGTCGGCGGGCACGTCGTCGCCCTTGAGCTGACCGACGAGCGGGTTGAGTACGACGCCCGTCTTCTTGCCGGTTTCGCGCAGGAGCTTCTCAGCGCCGTACACGAGCGCGTATTCGTGCGCGCGGTGCAACGGATTGCGCGTCTGGAAGGCGACCGACTGTTCGAATCCGCGGCGCGCGACGAGCGCACGTGTTTCGCGCGGGCCCATGACGCGCTTCGCGAACGGCCGCTTGTCGTCGAACGGCAGGAGCTGGATGTCACCGCCGACCAAGTGCGTCCGCGCATCGGAGAGCCACAGCCGCGCACCGGGATGATCCGTGCGCGTCGTGCCGTAGACGGTGCGGACGAACTCGTCCTTGTTCCAAGGGAAGGCGCCCTCGGCCTTCAACACGCCGAACACTTCGCCTTGGTGCACGAGCGCGAACTCGGTGCCGGCTTTCGCAGTCGCGGCCTCGACATCGCTGACGGGCAGCACGATCGGAATCGTCCATGCGTAGCGCTTGCCGCCACGCTCGATCGCGGCACGAGCGAGGACGCTCTGGTAGTCCGCTTGGTTCATCGGCCCGTTGAGCGGCGAGAGCGTGCCGTCCGCGATCCGGTACAGCGTCGTGCGATCGGTCTCGTTGACCTCGATGCGCGGCAGCTTCGCGGTGCGCGCCGGCGGAAGCTCGCTCGCGGCGACGACGCGCTGGGTGGGAGCGGACAGGCCGCCGTGAACGGGAATGGGCTTCAGGGTGGACGTGGTCGTCATGGGTTCAATGTGAGTGTCGAGAGGATCAGAGGGAGCCGAGCTTCTGCAACTTGCGCTCGAGCGCGTCGTGTTCATCCGCTGCGAACTCGCGCCTCGTGTGTTCGGCGTCGCCCAGCAGGTCCCTCAGCACGGAGACCAGGAAGTCGGTCGGCGAGTGGAAGCCAGAACCATCGGCCACCAGCTGGATCTTGCGATACAGCGCGGCGGGGATCTTGACGGTGACCTTGGCCTCGCGGACGGCCGATGCGACCTCGTGGGGGTGTTTTGGGGTGATGGATGAGGTTTTTGGGGCCGCAATAATACTCAGATCGGAGTGCGATTGGAGCCTCAGAGGGGGCAGAAGCCCGGCGCGGCTGAGGATCTTCTTCGGTCGTGACGGCCGTCGCGCTCACGCTCCCCCCACCGCCCCCCGTAGGCGCGGGACCTCGTCCCCCGCCTGGGGACAGTTCCACACGGCTCTTCCTTCCGGGATGATGCTCCCATGCGACACGCCACCCCCCTGCTCCTCTGCCTGCTTCTCCTCACGCCGTCCTGCAGCGAGTCCGACCCGAAGGTGCTGACCGACAGCGGAACCGCCGCGCTCGGCTCGGGCGATGCCGCGACCGCCGCCAAGAGCTTCGGCGCGGCCCTGACGCACATGGATGCGAAGCACCCCGACTTCCTCCGCGCGAGCATGGGCAAGTGCCAAGCACTCGCTCGGCAGAACCCGATGGAGGCGAAGCAAGAGTTCTTGGACCTCGCCCGCAAGCATCCAGAGCTCATCAAGGAACCCGACTACGCGACGATCATCCGCGAGCTCGTCCAGAAGCGCGGGACCAGTGAAGCGATCGAAGTCGTGGAGGCGGGGATGAAGGCGTTCCCGAATTCGATGAGCATGATCGCCATCCGCGACGAAGTCGGGGACGAGCTCAAGAAGTCGCAGGACCCGGCCTCGATGGACAAGCTCAAGGGCCTCGGCTACACGGGCTCCGACGATCAGTGATCGCACACGCGGCGGTGCTCATCGGCCGACGCGCTGCCGCGTTCGGCGTGACGGTGGCGTTCGGCGTGTTCGCGCTCTCCGCGTGCTCCAGTTCGCCTGCACGGGATGCAAGTTCGCTGGCACCGAATGCGCGGCGCGCGACGCAGGAGATCGAATCCGTCTGCTGGACGCAGCAAGCGGCTTGGAACCGCGGCGACGTCGACGGCTTCATGCGCGCGGGATACTGGGCGTCCGAGAGCCTCACGTTCTTCTCCGGCGGTGAGGTGACACGCGGGTACGAAACCGTGCTCGCGCGCTACAAGCGTCGCTACCAGTCGGAGGGCGCGGAGATGGGCCAGCTCACGTTCAGCCAGCTGGAGACGGAGCTGCTCGGGATCGACCACGCCGTCTTGCGTGGAAATTGGTTCCTCGACTTCGCGGAGCGCGAGGACGTCGGCGGACTGTTCACGCTCGTCCTGCGCCGAACTTCCGAGGGGTGGCGCATCGTCCACGATCACACGAGCGTCGCGACGAAGTGACGCGGAAGTCGCGTGCCCGCGAGGCGAACCGATGCGGCGAGCGACCACGTCGACGCGGTCGCTCGTCGTCTCGGTCTGGCGACGAGATCCCGATCACTTCTCGTCGGCCAAGTACGCGGAGCTATGGGGCTTCTTGAGCGCGTGCGTCTCGAGCTCGCGCGTGATGTAGTCGTACGCCTCGTCGACGGAGTCGGTGCGGAAGAACAGGCTGATGTCCTCGGGGCTGATCGTCCCGTAGCGCACCATCGGCTCGAAGTGGATGACCTCGTCCCAGTACTCGGTCCCGTACAGCACGATCGGGAGCCGCTTCTTGATCTTGAGAGTCTGGACCAGCGTCACGACTTCCATGAACTCGTCGAAGGTCCCGAAGCCGCCCGGCATCACGACCATCGCTTTCGCGAGGTAGCTGAACCAGAACTTCCGCATGAAGAAGTAGTGGAACTCGAACGCCAAGCGGCGGGTGATGTACGGGTTGTCGGTTTGCTCGAACGGCAGCGAGATGTTGAGTCCGATGTTCTCGCCCTTCGCCTCGGAAGCACCGCGGTTCGCGGCCTCCATGATCCCGGGCCCTCCGCCCGAGCAGATCACGAAGCGCCGATCCGTTCCTTCGAGGCTCTTCGACCACTGCGTCAATCGAAACGCGAGTTGGCGAGCGTCTTCGTAGTAGCGCGACATCTTGAGCCGCAACTCGGCCTTGCCGACGTCGCCTTTGCCCGCCCGCGCAGCCTCGAGCTCGCTCGCAGCCACCTCGCGCGACGGAATACGAGCGGATCCGAAGAAGACGATCGTGTCTCGAACGCGCAGCTCTTGGAAGCGCGACTCCGGCTCCAAGTACTCCGCCAAGATGCGCAGCATCCGCGCGTCCGGGCTCGAGAGGAACGTGTCGTTCTTGTACGCCTTGACGGCGCGAAAGCGGCTTTCGGTCATGGCGGGGACGGCGTGCGGAGCCTGAGCGGTCGCGGTGAGGGACGGGTGATGTGGGGGGCGACGCGGGAACGAGCTGCCGAATGCTATCGTCGCGCGCGCCCGCGAAGTGAAACGCGGAAGGCGCGCACGGCCCACATTCGCCTCGAACCGCCGCCTCCAATCCCTGCCTGAGGTGATGCTCGGCCGAACACTCGAAGTCGATGCGCGACGAGAGCTCGACGCCGCTCGCATACGCCGCTCCTCACCTGGACGCCGCTCAGGTACTCCGTCCTCAGATCCGTGCCCCGCGCGAACGTGCGTCACAGTCACGCCACGATCCGGAGCGCGCGGGGCAGCAGCGAACTCGACCCCTACTCGGGTTCATCGTTCATAGGGCGACGAGTTCGGTCCTGCGCCTTGCGAAAGAGCTCGTCGAGCCGATCCGCTTTTCCGCGCTCGCTTTCGAGTGCACTGTCGAGCTTGTTCGCACCTCCCGTCGTGCGCTCACGCACGTTCTTCTGCGCGCTCTCCCACGCATCCGTCTTTTCGCTCGAATTCGCGTCGCGCGCGCGAAGTAGTTTCCCTGACGCTGCGTCTACGGTGAGACGAGCGGCGCAGCATGGACAAGTAACTTCGAAATCTTTGGCGCCCATGGTTTCCTCCTCAGTGCAGACGATTGTAGGCGCACGGGAACCTCGATCTGCTCTCTTACGTCTTACGCAGCAACGCCCCGTCGCGGGGTTACCAAGGACTCGATCTCGGTTACTGAGGTCGAACCCGCCATGACCAAAGATGAATCACCGCTCGATCTGCGCCGCAGCCCGGTCAAGGCGCGCGATCCGGAGCGTACCCAGCGCATGCTCGGGTTCGTGTTGTGGCTCATGTTGGCGCTGACGCTGTGGAACATCGCGGCTCGATGACTTCGCGCAGGGACGAGCGCGGCGAATTGGTGGGCACGCTGCCCTGAACATGCCTCGGACGCGCCGTCCGATTGGGAAGGCCATACCGCAGCAGGTTGCACGGCGATGCCGCGATGAACGGGAAGGTGTTGCGGCGACGGATTCGGCGGCGCTGGTTCGATAGACTTCGCGCCATGCAGTACAGCTCTCTCGAAGGGCGTTCCGTCCGCGCGTCCATGTTCGCACTCGCACTCTGGGTGTGCGCTTCGTGCGGGTCGGATCCAAGCACGACCTCGACTACGGCGTCGGCGTCCAAGCCCGGATCCGATTCCACGGAGGCCGCGACCGCCGCAACGACGTCGACTCGCACGCCGCCGGAGCAGACGCCAGCCGCTCTCGCGAGCGGAGCGCTCGTCTGCGCGCCGCAGCACGGGTGGTTCGTCGAACGGCCGTTGAACGCGACGCGCGTGGCGCAGTATCGACTGCCGCGCGTGGGTCAGGATTCCGAGGACGCGTCGCTCGTCGTGTCGTTCTTCAGCGGACAAGGCGGCTCGCGCGATGCAAACGTCAAGCGTTGGTCGGACCAGTTCGAACAAGCCGACGGGCGCACGTCGAGCGAAGCCATGGAGAGCTCGGAGCGCACCGTGAACGGCATGCGGGTCTTCGAGGTCGCGCTGTCGGGAACCTACATCGCGGAGACCTCTCCGGGTTCCGGCGAGCGCTATCACAAGGAAGGTTGGCGGATGCTCGCCGCAATCGTCGACGCGCCGCTCGGACCCCATTATTTGAAGCTGACGGGGCCCGAAGCGACCGTGCGCGAGTGGGAGCCGAGCTACCGTTCGTTCGTCAGCGCGCTCAAGGCGCAACCCTGACCGCATCGGTCGCGTTGCTGGCGGTACGTGTGTCGCCATTCGCGAACCCACGTGCGCGGCGCGCGCTGTCGCTGTGCGAACCTACATGCGACGACGCGCGGCGCTCGGATGAACGATTCTGGAGACTGATCGCGTCCGTCGATTACGCTTCCGTCGCGGCACATCGCAATCGTCGTCGCGCGCAGTGACCACTCCGCTCACCCTGCTCCACGAAGACGATCATCTGGTCGTCGTCGCCAAGCCTCCGCGACTGTTGTCGGTACCGACGCCCGGCGCGGAAGGTCCGGCAATGCCGGCGGTCCTTGCCCGCCAAGGGCTCCTTGTCCTGCCGATCCATCGACTGGATCGAGAGGTCTCGGGCGCGATCCTCTTCGCCAAGGACGAGGAAACGCGCGCGCGACTCGACGCGCAGCTTCGAGAGCGATCGATCGAGAAAACGTACTGGGCGTTGGCTCAAGGTCGACTCAAGCCGCGCGACGGAGCGTTTCACTTCCCGATCCTCGAAGAGGGCGCGTGGGCGCGCGTTTCCGCCCGGGGCAAGAAGTCGACGACGAGATACAAGACGCTCGAACAACTTCCTGCGGCGACCATCGTCGAGATCGAACTCGTCACAGGCCGACACAATCAGATCCGCATCCACTTCGCTCACGCGGGCTTTCCGCTCGTGGGCGAACGCAAGTACGCGCGCGGCAGCGAGTCGCCGATCCGCGCGCCCAGTCGTCGAATCGCGTTGCACGCCTGGCGGCTTTCGTTCACGCATCCCCACACCGGCGTGCGAGTGCAGGTGGAAGCTCCGCTTCCTCAGGACTTGATCCAACTGGTCGACGTCGCATCCGAGCGCTCGAACGACCGTGCGCCGAGAAGTCGCGCAACGCGCCCACCTACGCGTCCGGATCCCTGAATCGAGGCACTTCGATCTGGGGTCGAACTACGACGCATGTGGAGCGGGCGCGGGAGCTCCCCGCGCCGCTCGCCGTCTGAGCTGCTACACTGCCGCGCCGCAACTCGTGCCGGGCGACGACAATTGTCGCCCACGTGGCCTAGAAGGGCCGTTTCACGAGCCGCAATACGACCCGGACCGATTCGAACCACACGCCGATGGCAAACACGGAAGACGTCTACAAAGAGCTGAAGCAGGTCTTCGACCCGGAGATCCCCGTGAACATCGTCGATCTGGGATTGATCTACGACGTGCAGCTCGACGAGGGGGGGGTCTGCAACATCAAGATGACGCTCACGTCGCAAGCCTGCCCCGAGGCGCGCACGATCCCCGAGGTGATGAAGCGCCGCGTCAACGCGTTACCGGGAGTGAAAGGCACCGAGATCCAGATCCTGTGGGATCCGCCGTGGACGCCGCAGAAGATCTCGGCTGAGGGCCGTGCGGTGCTCGGGATCGACGACAACGAAGACGACGAGTGAGTGCCTCGCCGGCGTGTGACGCATGCGACACGAACGCGCGGCCGTGACGTCACGACACCGCGCGCGAACGATCACTGCACGACGGGCATGCTTCCCGCCGGACCAGGCGGAGCGGCATTCGGGTTCTTCTTCAGCTCCTGCTTCCAGCTGATCATCCGCGCTTTCGCGGACGCAGCCTCCGCTTCCGGGATGAGCCCCTTGCGCTGCAAGAAGATCGAGAGGCTCGTGTACGCGAAGGCGTCGTCGGGATCGAGCTCGATCACGCGCTGCACCGTTGCGATCGCTTCGTCGTGCCGACCGAGCTTGCTGTACGCCGTCGCCAGAGCGTGCATCACGTCAGTCCAATCGGGACTGAGCGCGAGCGCTTTCTGATACTCCTCGATCGCGGCGGCATGTTGATCGATGCCGAACAGTTTGAGGCCGGCGAGGTAGTACGTCTTGCGGTCGGTCATCGGAATGCCCTTGCTGCGGCTCGACACTGTAACGCACGAAGCAGCGCCGGCAGCGCGAGACGCTCGGAACCGCGACGGCATGCCCGGACCCGTCGCCCCGTCGCGACGAACGTCATGGCGGACAGGCCTACGGGCTCGTCGATGCCATGAAACACGGAGACCGGCCCCGTCCTGGCCGGTCGGCGCCGGTCACATCGAAGGTTCGATACCAAGTTCCGACAAGCCCTTCTCTTGGAAGTTCTTGCGGAACATGTCGCGCAGCTTCGTTGCTTGGACGTCGTACGCCGCCTTGTCGCTCCACGTGTTGCGCGGGTCCAGAATGCGTGCGTCGACGCCCAGGCACGTCGTCGGCATGCGCATGTTGAACATCGAGTGCGTTTCGTAGCGCACCTTGCCCGCGTCGAGATCGCCGCGCAGCGCGGCATTGAGCAGCGAGCGCGTGTCCTTGATCGAGATGCGCTTGCCGACTCCGTACGGACCGCCGCTCCAGCCGGTGTTCAGCAGGATGCAGCGCGCCTTGTGAGCTTCCATCTTCTCGCGCAAGAGCTTCGCGTACACCGACGGCTTGTGCGCCATGAACGGTGCGCCGAAGCACGCGCTGAACGCCGCTTGCGGTTCGGTGACGCCCACTTCGGTGCCGGCGAGCTTGGCGGTGAACCCGGAGACGAAATGGTACATCACGTCCTTGCCGTCGAGCACGGCGACGGGCGGCAACACACCGAACGCATCGGCGGTCAGCAGCACGATGGTCGCAGGGTGCGGTCCGCGCGAGCCGGCGGCGACGTTCGGATTGCACGACAGCGGGTACGAGAAGCGCGTGTTCTCGGTGATCGATCGATCGGTCAAGTCGAGATCCTGAGGATCCATCTCCTCCATCCGCTTGCCCTTGCGCGGCGGAACGTTCTCGATGATCGTGCCGGGCATCGACAGCGCGGCCGCGATGATCGGCTCGGCCTCTTTGTTGAGGTCGATCAACTTCGCGTAACAGCCGTCCTCGAGGTTCGAGAGCCCCGCGTTCGTCCAGCCCGTCTCGTCGTCGCCGATGAGCTTGCGCTCGGGATCCGCGGAAAGCGTCGTTTTTCCCGTACCGGACAGACCGAAGAGGATCGCTGCGTCTCCCGCCGCACCGATGTTGGCCGAGCAGTGCATCGACATGTAGCCCTGGTTCGGCAGCAGGTAGTTCATCACGGTGAAGATCGTTTTCTTCACCACGCCGTTGTAGTCGGCGCGACCCGCGACGAGGCAGATGCGATTCTTGAAGTCGATGATGATGGCGCGGTCGGAACGACTGCCATCACGATCGGGGACGCACGCGAACGAAGGCACGTTGAGCATCGTCCAGCGTCGTGCCGCGACATCCCGAACTCCGGGAAGATCCTTCGGGAACATGTTGTGCGCGAACATCGCGTGCGTTGCGTACTCACCGACAAATCGGTACGGCACCGCATACGCGGGATCCGCGCCAGCGAAGACGTCCTTCACGTACAACGTCGTCTTGCGTGCATTCAGGTGGTCGACGACGCGCTTCAACAGCGCCGTGTAGCGCTGCGGGTCGTAGCGCTGCACGTCGGCCTTCCACCAGATCGTCGCGTCGAGTTCGGGCCACGCCACTGCGAACGTGTCCTTCACTGGCCGGCCCGTGCACTCGGGATCGGTGTAGTAGACGAGCGGACCCTTGACGCCGAGCTTCGTGGCGAACGCCTTCTGCTGATCGAAGCTGCCACCCTTGGCCACGCGGCCGCGGTCGTTCTGAATGGCCTCCTGGAACAGTCCGTCCTTCGAGAGGCCGTACTTGTACGTGACCGTCTTCAAACCGAGGAGCTTCTCGAGGTCGTCGCGGTAATCCATGGTCGTCTCAGGGGAGGGCTGCGTCGAAGAAAGGGCCCGACTTCGTGCCCTTTTCCTGCGTATTTGAACGCAACAGGCTAACGCCACTCCGCGAGAAGGGCAACGGCTGCGGCCCTTGCGCAGAGCTAGCCACCGCGCGGAGCAGCGTGACGGCGGCGGAGTGATTCGTGACGAGCGCGATACCAGTCGAGCGTGATCGCAAGACCAGCCCTCCACGGCACGCGGGGCGAATAGCCCAAGCATTCGCGAGCTCGATCGAGCGCTGCAAGGCTGTGACGCACATCACCGGGCCGCGCGGGTGCGTACACAGGTTTGAGCGAGCTTCCCATATGCGCGGCCGCTTCAGCGAACAGCTCGTTGATCGACACGCGCTCTCCGCCGCCGATGTTGATGACGATTCCTGCCGGTAGATCGACTTCCAGGGCCGCGAGGTTCGCCGCGACGACGTTGTCGACGTACGTGAAGTCGCGCGTCTGTTCTCCATCGCCGTAGATCGTGGGACGGCGGTCTTCCAAGATGGCTCGCGCAAAGAGCGCGATCACGCCTGTGTACGGGCTGTCGTCCGCCTGCCGTGCACCGAACACGTTGAAATATCGCAGCGCGGTCGTGCGGAGTCCGTGCGCCTTGCCGTACACGCGCAGCAGATCCTCTCCGGCGATCTTTCCAGACGCATACGGCGAGAGCGGATCGACGCGCATGCCTTCGTGCTTCGGCAACTCGACGCTGTCGCCGTACGCGGCCGACGAAGCGGCGAAGAGGAACGAACGAACGCCGTTCTTGCGCGCGGCCTCGAGCAGGTTCAACGTCCCCATCACGTTGATCTGGTAGCTGAGCTGCGGGTCCTCGATGCTGCGCGGCACGGACACCTGTGCGGCCTCATGGAACACGGCTTCGACTCGTTCGGTCGCCGACGCACACAGCTCGGGGCTCGTGATGCTGCCGCGTACGAACTCAAGGGGCGCACCGCTGCCGAGGGGGCCCTGTTCCATCCCAGCCAGATTCTCGAGCGTTCCCGACGAGAGGTCGTCGAGCACTCGGACGCGCTCCCCACGCGCGACGAGCGCCGCAGCGATGTGGGAACCGATGAATCCTGCCCCGCCCGTGACCAAGTACAGCGCCATGCGGCCACTCTAGCTTGCGGTCCGTGCGCCCGCAGTCGTCACGACACCTCCGGCGTGGAAAGACACAGGCCCGCCGGATTACTCCAGCGGGCCTGTGCTTCGAGAAGAGTTTGGATCCCCAGCACAGCTCTTGGCTGCGCGTCCCCAAGCGGATTGCGGTCGCGATTCGAACGCGGGATTTCGATATTCGACGGGCGATCTCGTCGTGCGCACGCACGCATCCAAGGCGCGTATCAGGCGCGCGTCCGGCGGCGTGCGGGAGGGCGGCATCGCCTCGCGGGACCGGGGATCAAAAGTCATCAGCCCGCCAGGTTTTGACCGGGCGGGCTGATGCCATCGAGAAGAGTTATGTCCCCAGCGCAGTTGTGACTGCGACACCCCCAGCCGAGTGAGCCCTAGCGGCGAACTAGCTTTCTGGAGAGTTTTCGCCGGCGCGCCGAACGAACGGCTTCCAATGCGCGAGCCCGCTGGTCACCGACCAGCGGGCTCGCCGCATCATGAGACTCAGAACTCTAGTAGGCTCGCGTTTGACTTGTTCCCCAGCCTGAAGGAGGTTCGGAGCCAGGAGCGCCCCGTCCTCATCGCCAGCGCATGAAGCCTGAGACCGCTAGGGACCGAACGCTTCCCGCCGCAACGGGGCAGGAGGCGGCAGGGCGGGGCGCGGTCTTCACCCCGCCAGCCATCGCTCGGATGCTCGTGAGCGGTCTACTCGAGCTCGCCCCGGGGGTTCGCCGCTACTTCGATCCGGCGTGCGGGGACGGGAGCCTGCTCTCGGCCGCACTGGCGGTCCATCGCGACGAACCGGACCTCGCCCGCGGAGGGCTGTTCGGGGTGGACATCGACCCCGCGTTCGTGGACGCCGCGCGGCAGCGCATCCGGCGCCAGATCGGGGACCTGCGATCGCCTGAGTTGGACCGCCATCTCGTCTGCGCAGACGCGCTCGAGCACCCGGAGGCGTGGCCGCACGACTGCGTGGTCGTGGCGAACCCTCCGTGGGTGTCTTTCTCAGGTCGCCAGGCGGTCAAGCGGCCGTCCGCGCACAACAAGCGGCGCCGCGGCTGGCCCTCACTTCAAGGCGAATTCGTCGAGCGAATCGCGCAATACGTCGCCGCGAATGGCACCGCTGCGCGGCTCCTGCTCCCAGGCTCCGTGACGGAGCTCGAGCGGTACGGGCCCTTGCGAAGCGAGGTGACGCGCTGGGCACGTGTGCTCGGGGAACCGGAGGAGCTCGGCGACACCGCGTTTCGGGACGTCGTCGAACCGGCCGTGATGCTGACGCTCGTTCCCCGCGGCATCGTCGACGCGTCGAGTTCAGCGCCATGGACCGCACCTGACCCGCGCGCGCGCGAGTTGATGAATGCTTTGGACCGGTTTCCACGGTTGCCTCTCGGATCGTTCGCCGATCCAGGCGTCCACACGGGCAACAGCTCCGCCGAGTTGATCGATCACACGCCGCGTCCGGGATGGGTTCGCGTGCGACAGGGTCGAGACCTCGCACCGTTCCAGCTCACGGAGGGGCGCTGCTGGCTGCGCACGGATCTCGAACGAGCTCACGGTCGAAGGTTTCGAGTCGGATCCCTCGAACGCTTCCGTTCGTTTCCGATCCTGCTTCGTCAGACCGCGGATCGGCCGATGGCCGCGGTGCACGAGGAGCCGGGCCATTTCCGCAACAGCTTGCTCGCGTGTCGTGCAGTGCCGAACCTCGATCCACACTTCATCACCGCGATCCTCAATGGCCCGGTGGCCACTGCGTGGCACCGATCGCGCTTCCGAGATGCGCGTCAGCGCTCGTTCCCGCAAGTGAAGGTCGCGCACCTCGCGACGCAGCCGTTTCCGATCTTGGATCGTGCACAGGCGCCGGAGGTTCACGATCGACTGGCGAGCATGTCGCAGAGCGCGCACCGCCCGGCCACGCGTACGGACGCGCTTCTACACGAACTCCGGGTGACGGCGCTGCGCGCATTCCGGCTCTCGAGCGAGCTCGAGGCGCGCGTGAGCGAGTGCGAGTGACACTTGGACGGGACCTCGCGCGAATCGCCACGAGGTCCCGCTGTGTGCACGATTACCGCGATCCGAAAAGGCCGGTCTTCGAAGTCTTGCGGATGTCGCCCTTGTCGGCCCAGATGATCTCGCCGGTCTCGAGGTTCACGCAGTTCAGCACGAACTGATAGTACGTGTCCTCGGTCTTCGCGCCGCCGGACTCGACGGAGCGACCCTGCTTCTTCTCGATTGAACTCAGCGTTCCGTAGAGCACGACGTCGGCGCCGATCTGCTTGCCGAACTTCTTCACCATCTCGGGATTCACGCGACCGGACTCCTGTTGGAATCGAACCTGGTCACCGATTTCGTCCTGGCCAGTCTTGTCCGCGGTGAACCGGAACTTGCCGCTCTGGAGCAGTTCGGTTCGGATCGAATCCGTGACCGCCTCCGTGTTGATGTGCTCTTTGGTCTCGTTCTGAATTCCGCCCATGTACGCGATGATGCGCATGTCATCGCCCTTGCCCGGAGCCTTCATGTAGGCGAGCTGCGGGCTGTCGAGCAGCGAGTTCACCATCGTCTTCGACATCGTCTGCAGGTCGGTGGAACCCCAATCGACGTTGATCGTCTCGACGGACTTGGGATCGCCGTAACGAACTGAACTGCATCCGGCCGTCGCGATGAGCACGGCCAACAAGAAAAGGGTCGAGTGCTTCATTGGGATCAAACTCCTAGAGGGTGTATTCGAAGGGATGAGCGGCATCCGCGCGCGGTGTGATGGGATCGTATCCACGCACTTCCGCGCGCCGGGTTTTGCGACGATTCGATCGATCGCGTTCATGGCGAGCCCTTTGGATTGGCATCGGGTCGTGTTTCGACGGGTTCCTCGGGCGGCGCGACGCTCGCGTCGACGCGCCGCCCGCCGATCGGGTGAATGTGAAGTTGCGTGCCGGCGGTCCGCACGAAAATGAACATGGTCTCTCCGGGCTCGAGCTCGAAGGTTCCGACCGCCGTGGGTTCGCCCGCGTTGGTCGCCAAGCTGAGTTCGTGTTTTCCTGCCGGCAAGAATGCCCGCGCGGCCTGCCAAGTGTCTGGCAGCGTGCGCCAACAGCGCAGATCGGCCCGCTCCGTGACGAACGTGAAGAGGTCGCCGACGACGCGTCCCCAGAAGCCGGCCTGTTCCTCGAGTTGCTGCGTGAGCTCGCGCTTGATCACCGCGCGCA
>JANLUN010000118.1:0-3931 GCA_031363505.1 Planctomycetota bacterium
GATCTCGCGCACGCGGATGCCCTCGAGCTCGACCACCTCGGCCAGGAGGTCCGCTTCGCTGTTCTCGATCAGGCCGTGACGCGCGCTCGTCTCGAGCACTTCGGCGAGCGACTCCGTCGTGAGCCCCTGCTCCTCGCGCGCCAGGTCGCCGAGCATGCGCATGACCATCTCGAGCAGCACCTGCAACGTGCGGCGCACGGGACGCATCGCCTCGACGAGCAGAGTGATCGGCAACGCCGTCCAGCGCGCCACGCCGATCGGCGCTCGCAGCGCGAGGGTCTTGGGAAGGATCTCGGCGAACATGACGATCGTGACGAGCGCGCCGAAAATGAAGGCCAGCTCCAGGGCGCGCTCGCGACCGCTCGCGAGCCCTGACGCGAAGGCGAAGAACAGGACGTTCGAGACGAGGTTCGCGAACAGCACCGCGATGAGCAGTCCCTGCGGATCGCTCATCAGCCGCTCCGCGCTGCGTCCCGCCTTCTTCCGATCGGGCTCCGAGAGCGAGAACAATGCGGCCTCGCTGGCGCTCAGGATCGCCGAGCCCGCTAATAGAAGCGGCATCACGAACCACTCGATCGGAAAGCTCATGCGGGCGAGGCCGGCCGGCCCTCCTCGCCCTTCCGCGCGGAGCGCCACGCGGGCAGCACGATCTCGACGCGGAACCCCGCGCCGGGCGGACTCGAGAGATGGACGCGCCCTCCGTGGCTCGCGACGATCGCGTGAACGAGAGCAAGTCCGAGCCCCGTTCCGCGCCCGACATCCTTCGTCGTGTAGAAGAGGTCCGCGACGCGCGGGAGTTCGCTCTGCGGAACTCCGGCTCCGTTGTCCTGGAGCACGATCGCGACGTCGTCACCGAACAGGCCCAGCCGCACGTCGATGCGTCCCTCGCCGGGCGGTTTCTGCTCGAGCGCGTCGAGCGAGTTCACGAGCAGGTTGAGCACCGCCTGTGCGAGCTCGTTCTGCTCGCCGAGCACGAGCGGCAGCGCGCGCAGCTCCGCCGTCCGCGCGGCGGGATCGTTCCCGCTGTCCCCGAGCGGCGCGATGTCGATCGTCACGCCTTGCCGCGCCGCGCGGTGCTGCACGAGCCCCGCCGCGTCGAGCACCGGATCGACGAGCGCGAGCGGTGCGGCGCGCGATGCACGCGGCGCGAGGCGCAAGAGCTTCCCGACCGTCGCTTGGATGCGCTCGAGTCCGCTCTGTAAGAGACCGCGGTACTGCGCCTGCTTGTCCGGCGGAAGATTGCCGCGCGAGAGCGACTCGACGGCATTGAGCAACCCGCCGAGCGGATTGTTGATCTCGTGCGCGATGCCCGCCGCGAGCTCGCCCATCGCCGCCAATCGCCGCTGCGTCATCGCGGCCGTCTCGGCGCGTCGCACCTTCTGCGTCGCCTCTTCGACCTCGTGTGCCAGCCGTTCGTTGAAGCCCTGGACGGTCGCGGTCATCGTGTTGAAACGCCGGATCAAGTCGGCGATCTCGTCCTTGCGCTCCGGCTCGCGCAATCGGACGGTGAGATCGCCTTGCGCGACGCGCTGCGCGCCGCGCGCGATGTCGGCCACCGGATCGAGCACGAAGCGGCGCAGCATCGAGAACGTTCCGATCGTGAGGAGCAGCGTCGAGACGAGAAACCACGGGACGAGGCTCGCCGTGATCGCCGCGGTGTCGACCGCGAGCTCCGTTCGGTACCAGCACCCGCCCCACACGCGTCCCTCCGGATCGAGGATCGGCACCGCCGTGCCGAGCGCGCCGACCTGACGCTCCTGATGCTCGATCGCGCGCGAGATCTCGCGCAGCACCGCCTCGCGATCGAAATCAGCGCGACGGTTCCAGCTTCCCACGGGATTCAGGAACACGCCCTGCGGAACGATCGCGCCGCGCGCCGTATCGAGGTTCCGGTCGACGAGGATCGCGTCGGCGAAGTGCTTCCAGTGCGGCCAGCGCAGGATCTGCGCCACTTTGAGCTCGCCGCCAGGTTTGATCGTCGCGGGCAGCGTGTAGTCGAGGAGCTCGGAGAACTCGCGCGCTTGCTCGGCACGTTGGTCCGCAAGTCGCTCGATCAGGAAGTACAGACCCGCGCCGAAGACCGCCACGTTGATCGTGGCGACCAGAACGAGCACGCGCAGGCGCAGGGAGAGCGTCATGTCGCGGACGGGCAGGAAGCGGCACCGTCGCGGGCTACATGTTGCCGACTTGCGACATGATTTCCATGAGCGGGAGGAAGAGCGCCACGACGATCACGCCCACGAAGGCCGCCACGATGACGAGCAGCAACGGCTCGATCAGCTTGAACATCGCGTTGATCTTGCGGTCGACTTGGACTTCGTAGGCGTCCGCCACCTTGAGCAGCATCCGATCGAGTTCGCCCGTGGCTTCCCCCACGTCGACCATGTTCGTGACCAAGTCGTCGAAAAGACCCGTCTCTCCCATTGGACGCGCGATGCCCTCGCCTTCGCGCACCGTGCGGCGAATCGCCTCGACGCCCTCCATGAGCACTTCGTTGCGCGTCGCTTCGCGCACGATCGTGAGCGCGTCGAGGTGCGGCACGCCGGCTTGAATCAGCGTTCCAAAGGTCCGCGCGAACGCGGCGATCAAGGAGCGCGAGATCACCGGGCCGATCGCAGGCAGCTTCAAGAGCAGGCGATGGACGCGGTAGCGGTACGGCTGGCTGCGGCGCAGGAAAATCGTGTGGAGCACGATCGCCGCGATCGGCAGGCCGAACACGACGTACCAGTAGCTGACGGTGAAGTAGCTGACGTCGAGCAGGAACTGCGTCAGCGGCGGCAGCGCGATGTTGAACGACTGGAAGATCTCCTGGAACTTCGGGATCACCCACACGACGACCGCGCTGACGACGCCGATCGCGACAGTCACGATCACCGCGGGGTAGATCATCGCGCCGACGACCTTCGCGCGAACCGCCGCGGCGTTCTCGAGGAAAATCGCTTGGCGCTGGAGAACCTGACTGAGCACGCCGCCGGCTTCCCCGGCGCGCACCATACTCGTGTACAGCTTGTCGAACACGCGCTCGAACTTCGCGAGCGCTTCCGAGAGCGGCGTGCCGGACGAAACGTCCTCGACGAGCTCGCCGAGCACCGTCTTGAAGGGCCCCGGCGCAGTCTGGCCTTCCAGGATCGTCAGCGACTTGACGATCGGAATGCCGGCTTCGGTGAGCGTCGCGAGCTGGATCGTGAAATCCGTGACGAGCTGTCCGGAGACGCGTCCGACCTTGCGCTTGCCGGTGTCGCCCGCGCGCCGCGCAGCGGGAGCGGCGGCCGGGGTTTGCGAAGGAGACGGTGCGGACTGAGGCCGCGGCGCGGTGCGTTGGATCTTCTTCGCCATCGTGCGAGGTGGGCGGAACTATATGCTCCGCCGCGCCCTTCTTCTCGATTTCCCCCAGTCTTCGCGCAGCCTGCGTGCGGCCATCGCCCGGCGCGTCACAGGCTGGTCTCGCGCAGCACCTCTTCGATCGTCGTCTTGCCTTCGACGAGGAGCTGTACGCCCGCTTCGCGCAGGGTGCGCATTCCGCCCGCGACGGCAGCGGCACGGATCTCCTCCGTGGAGGCGCGCGCCAGGACCGCGCGCCGGATCTCGTCGTCGACGATCATGAGCTCGAAGATCCCCGAGCGGCCGCGGTAGCCGGTGTGGTGGCAGCGATCGCAGCCGCGGCCATACGAGAACTGCCTGCCGCGCAACCTGTCGGCGTCCTTGCCGAGCTCGAAGAGCGCATCGTCTTCGGGCTCGTATTCGGTGCGGCAATCGGTGCACACGGTGCGCACGAGTCGCTGCGCGACGACGGCTTCGAGCGTCGCCGTGATCATGAACGGTTCGATCCCCATGTCGATGAGGCGCGTGATCGTGCTCGGTGCGTCGTTCGTGTGCAACGTCGAGAACACGGTGTGGCCCGTGAGGCTCGCTTCGACGGCAACGGCCGCCG
>JANLUN010000590.1:0-5060 GCA_031363505.1 Planctomycetota bacterium
GCGCCGGCTCCCGTTCCGCCGACGGATGCGCGCGATCTCTCGATGAGCGACGCCGTGGACGAGTTCGGCGAACGCGCGCTCGACGCGACGGCACGCGACCGCATCGTGAAGCGACCCTCTGCGTTCGGTTCGATGTCGCACGGTCCGGCGGTGTACCGTGACGTCGACTCCGAGGAGATGCAGCTGCTCGCGTCGTTCCGCTTGCGAACGGTGTTTCCGGACGACGTGCGAGCCGAGACGTCGAAGCTCCCGCGCGACCCCGATCCGGCGGACTTCACCGGTCGCCTCGACCTGCGCGGCGAGACGATCTACACGATCGACGGCGAGGACGCGCAGGACTTCGACGACGCGATCCACATCAAGGATCTCGGCGCGGGCCGCGTCGAGGTCGGCGTGCACATCGCGGACGTCGCGCACTACGTTCGGCCCGGAACCGCGCTCGACGACGAGGCGCTTGCGCGCGCGACCAGCGTCTATCTCCCCGATCAAGTGGTCCCGATGCTTCCCGAGGAGATCTCGAATCACTTGTGCTCGCTCGTCGGCGGTCGCGATCGGCTGGCGTACAGCGTGATCATGGAGTTCGACGCCAGCGGCACGCGCACGGGCGCGCGCGTCGCGAAGAGCGTCATCCGCAGCGTGCGCCGCAACACGTACAAGGAAGTGCAGGCGCTCCTCGACGGCGAGAGCTCGCCTGCGGTGCGCGAGATGGCGCCGCTCGCGGCCTCGCTGCGCGCGTTCGAAGCGTGGACCAAGGTGCAGCAGAAGATTCGCGACGCCAAGGGCTCGATGCGGCTCGGCTCGCGCGAGCGCAAGTTCCAGTTCGACGAGAAGCACGACGTGCGCGCGATCGTGGACGCGCCGCGCTACTTCTCGATGGCGCTGATCGAGGAGACAGCGCTGGCGGCGAACCAAGCGGTGGGGGACCTGTTTCACGCACGAGGCCTGCCGACGATCTACCGCGTGCACCCGGAGAAGGATCCCGAGGAGATCGAAGCGGTCGCCGACGCGCTCGCCGATCACGGCATCCACGTGCCGAAGAAGGACCGGCTCACCGGGCGCGACATCGCGCGCCTGATCCAAGCCGCGCGCAAGAAGCAGAATGCCGAAGCGCTCATCCAGCGCATCATGGGCCTGATCGAGCGCGCGGTGTACGAAGTGCGCGACCGCGACGACGTCGCGACGCACTTCGGTCTCGCGCGACAGGCGTACCTGCACTTCACGTCACCGATCCGTCGCTATCCGGATCTCACGGTTCACCGCTGGTTGTGGGCGATCGAGAGCCGCGGCGGCGAGGCCGAGAATGAGTTGAAGGCGCAGGAGCTCGTCGACGATCTCAACGAGGTCGCGGCGCACAGTTCACTTCAAGCGCAACTCGCCGAGATGGCCGAGCAAGCGGTCGGCGATCTCAAGATCTGCCAGTACATGGAGCCGCAGATCGGCGCGAAGCTCGACGCGCGCGTGGTCCGCGTGTCGCCCGCGGGCCTCGAGATCCATCTCTCCGCCTTCAACGTCAGCGGCTTCCTGCCCGCGAAGACGCTCGGTGAGAAGAGCGAAGTGAAAGGCCCGGTGCTCGTGATCAAGGCCGGAAAACGATCGCTGTCGTTCACCGAGGGACACCCGATCGCGGTGAAACTGAAGGACGTCGACTTCGTGCGACTGCAGCTGATGCTGGAGCTGGCGTAACGCAACGAGCCGCGTCTCGCGGCTCGTTGCTTCCATCGGTGGGTCCCGCGGCGTGGTTCTCCGCGGTAGCTCTGGCTCAGAAGCCCTTGACCTGCCCGGCCTTCGTGTAGAGCCATTGCGTGGCCACGAATCCAACGGCGCACAGGCCCAGCACCCACATCCACGGCTCGCCGAACGTGACGCCGGCGCCCGCGCTGCCGTGCACGCTCAGCATCAGCATGAGCAGCGGTACCGACATGAATGTGTTGTGCTTCGAGCGCATGCCGGCGACCGCGGGATCGGCCGGGTTCGGAGCTTGACCGGCCTTGATCGCCGTGATGATCCGCTTCTGCGCAGGCCAGATCTTCATCCACACGTTTGCGGCCATCGCGGTGCCGAGGAGCGCGCCCACGTGGATCATCGTGGCGCGATCGGACGCGCCGAAGAACTCCGACTCCTTGAGCGCCCACGCGAACCCGACCGCGAAGACGTACCAGATCCAGAGCGCGACCATCGGCTGCTTCGCGAGCGCCTTGGAGATCGCGTCGTACACGGCGAAGCCGACGACGATGACAGCGAGCGCGCCGCCCCATTGACCGATCCCCGGACGCGTGCCGTCGGTCGTGAAGTACGGGCCGAACCAGTACAGCATCGCGGCGAGCAGGATCCCGGTGATCCACGTCCACGCGGCGCCCCAGCGGAACCAGTACAGCGCGCGCGGCATCAGCTCGGGGATCACCTTCTTCTTCGAGTCGGCGTCGTAGGTCTTCGCGAGCTCGGCGTTGACGAAGTTGAAGAAGTACAGGTGTCCGATCCACAGCACGCCGGCCACGATGTGGGCCCAGCGGAAGAGCGCGTTGCCGAGGTCGTGACCACTGAATGCGGCGAGAAGAACTGCAGGGAACATGGTTTCGTCCGTCGTTTGGGTTGGCGAGCCGAGCGCGGGCCGGGCGACTTCACGACCCGCGGACGCGGGATCGAAGGGCGAAGACTATGCGTGAGCCCGCGCGGGAGGTCAACGCCCGTTGGGCTGCGTCACTCGGCCGCGGGGGCCGCGTCACTTGGCCGCGAAGACGAACTCGATCTCCGCCGTTCCGCCGGCGGACAGGGTCACGTTCTTGGATTTTTTCCCGAGCTTCTCGTGCGCGGCCTCGAGGGTGTATTCGCCCGGCGGCAATCCTGAGATGGAGAACGCACCGTCGGCCGCGCTCACCGCGAAGAACGGATGGTCGCACACGCTGACCCACGCCTTCATCCACGGATGGATGTCGCAGCCAAAGGCGGCCATCGCCTCGCGCTTCTCCGCGACCCACTCGACGTCGGCGCCGCCGGGCGTCTGCGTGCGATTGAAGTTGTCGTTGCGCGTGGCGAACGAGTGCACGTTGTGCGTCGCGTCGTCCGAGTTGCGCACGAGGAGTTTCTGTCCGAGCTGCACCCCGATCACGCGCGGTCGGTACATGCAGCCGTGCTGATCGAGCACGGCCGGCGCGGCAGGCGCCGGAGGCATGATCCAACCGTCGAGCCCGTCCTTGATCTGCACGAACGTGTTCTCGACGCGTCCGTTCGTGACGATCACGTCTTCGGTGAGCGGCGGCTTCGGATGATGTTCGCAGCCCGCGGTCGATCCGATCGCCATCTCCTTCCGCTGGGGAGGCTGGCCTTCGAAGCGCACGACGCCGCGAATCGTTCCGACTTGCGCGGGATCGATCGGCGATCGCTCCCGCTTCTTCGATTCGCGCGGCGCACTTTCGGACTGCGCCGCGGCCGGCTCGGGTGCCGTCGTTGCAGGCTGCTCAGCGGGGGAGCTCCCGGTCGCACGCTCTTCGTGGGCGGGTCCGCAGCCGAACGCGACGCACAGCGCCGCGGAAACCGACACAGTGCGCGCGGTCGAAAACCACACGGTGCGCGCGATGGAGAGCTTCTGCATGCGGCGGAGCTTAGCGCGAGCGCGAATCGGTTTCAGCTCGGAGCATCGGTGCATACGACGCGCAAGTTGACAGGGCGTGACGGCGTCCTAGTCTGACTCGCGCAGGACCGTCGGCAGCACGCGGGGAAAGACCGGCGGACGAGGCATCGCCATGAAGTCGTTCGTGTCGCACATCGCGGTGGTCACGCTGTTCGCATCGATCGGCGCCGCGCAAGGCCGGTTGCGCGACGTCGCGCCGAACTTCGAGGCGCAGTTCACGAACACGGAGGCGCGCTCGCTCGGCGATTTTCGCGGCCGCGTCGTGCTCCTCGACTTCTGGCGCACGTCGAACGCGACGTGCCGCCAGGACGTTCCGCGCCTGAACGAACTGCAGAGGAACTACGACGAGCGTGGTCTCGTCGTGATCGGGATCACGAACGAGGATCCGGCGACGGTCGCGAAGGCGATCAAGGACTGGAAGCCGGAGTTCATGATCGCGCGCGCGCTCGGCCCGAAGGTCGACGTCGCGTACGGTGTGGAGACCTTTCCGAGCGCGTTCCTGATCGACGCGAAGGGTCGCATCGCATGGTCCGGCCCGCCGGCGGAATTCGACGAGAGATTGCTCACCACGTTGCTCGCGGATGTCGTGATGGTGAAAGCGCTGCCTGCGAAGCACAGCGACATCAACGAACTCCTCGAGCAGCGGCGCCTCGGGAAAGCGTACGAGGCCGTCCTTCGCGGGATCGTGCAAGTCCCCGGCGATCCCGACTTGACGCGCGCGAAATCCGAGATCGAATCGGCGCTGCAGACGCGGCTCGACGAAGCGAAGGCGCTGGAGGGCGCGAGCGATTTCGGCTTGGCGCTCGATGCGTACACCGAAATCGCGCGCCTGTTCCTCCCGATGGACGGCTCCGCGACGGCCGAAGCCGCGGCCGATTCGATCCGGCGCGATCCGGCGATGAAGGACGAGCTCGCCGCGCACGCGCAGATGAAGAAGGGTGAGGAGTTTTCGGCGCGCGGCGACCGCGACGCCGCGATCCAGACGTGGAAGAAGCTGCGCGAGAAGTATCCCGAGTCGAAGGCCGCGGGGCGCGCGAAGGTTGCGCTGCGGCAGCGCGGGATGCTTTGATGCGCGGCCGTCGTCGCGCGCGCTGCGTGTCGACATCGCACCCGTGGCTCAATGGATAGAGCATCGGTCTTCGGAACCGAGGGTTGCAGGTTCGAGTCCTGCCGGGTGCGCCACTTCTGACGCGGTGGATGCGGTTCCTGACGCGCTCAGCACTAGGTCGTCGTCCGCTGTAGTACACGCGGGTCCGCTGTCGCCCGCGCCGTAACGGCAAGCAGAACGCCAAGACACCGAGTCGCATTCGTCCGCGGTGCCCGTTGCTGCCAACTGGATCGGCCGCTGCGCCGATAGGTCCGGGAGGGCGTTGATGGCGTCCCGCTCGTCGCTCGCTCCCAAGTGCGTGTAGATCCCGAGCGTCAGCCGCAC
>JANLUN010000630.1:0-5356 GCA_031363505.1 Planctomycetota bacterium
TCTTCGCCGACGAGCGCACGGACAATTCGATCTTCGGCTGGGCGTTCGCGAGCTCGTGGTGGCAATCGGTCAACGCGGGCCTCGTCGTCATCTGCGCACCGCTCTTCGCGTGGATCTGGGCGAAGCTCGACAACTTCGATCGCTCGAGCATGATCCGCTTCGCGATCGGCATCTTCTTCGTGGGACTGGGCTTCGCGATCTTGATCGGCGGCTCGCTCGCGTCCGAAGGCGGCGAACGGGCGAGCCCGGCTTGGCTCTTCTCGTGCTACCTGTGCCACTCGATCGGCGAGCTGTGCTTGTCGCCGATCGGTCTCTCGTCGATGACGAGATTCGCGCCGCAGCGCGTGCAGGGCACGATGCTCGGCGTGTGGTTCGCGTCGATCTCCGTCGGAACGTTCCTCGGGAGCCAAGTGGCGCGCGTGTACGAGGAGTACACGAAGGTGAACCTCGACACCGGCGCGCCGGCCGGCGGCGGACTCGCGGACCTTTTCAAAGCCGTCGCGCTCGGCGCCATCGCGATGTCGGTGCTCATGGCGATCTTCGCACGCCCTGTTTCGAAGCTCCTCGACGACAAGAAGTGAGACTCCGATGACGACGCAATACGCCGATCACGTTCGCACGAGACAGCAGAAGGCCGAGGCCGCGCTCGCGGCGACCGGCTTCGACGCGCTCGTGCTGCACGCGGGCACGCCGTTCACGTACTTCGCCGACGACATGGACGCGCCGCACCATGTCAACCCGCACTTCGCGCACTGGTTGCCGCTCGGCGGTCCGCATCACCTGCTCGTCGTACGGCCGGGCAAGAAGCCGATGATCGTCTTCGTCAAGCCCGACGATTATTGGTACGAGCAAGCGCCGCTCGGATCGCCGTTCTGGCTCTCCGAGTTCGAGCTGCACCAAGTGACCGACGAGGCCGCAGCGTGGAAGCTCGCCCCTAATGGACGCCGCGTCGCGTACATCGGGGATTCCTCCGACAGCGCGACCGCACACGGCATCGCGCCCGGAGCGATTCAACCGCCGGCGCTCGTCGCGCGTTTGGATTGGGACCGCAGCACGAAGACGCCGTACGAGGTCGCGTGTCTCGAAGAAGCGACGCGCAAAGGCGGGCTCGGCCACAAGGCCGCGCGCGAATCGTTCCTCAATGGCGCGAGCGAACTCGAGATCCACCAGGCGTACGTCGAAGCCGTCGGCTGCGTCGACAAGGAGCTCCCCTACGAGACGATCATCGCGCTCGACGACAAAGGCGCGACGCTGCACTACCACGCCAAGCGACGCGACGTGCGCAACGGCAAAGTGATGCTGATCGACTGCGGCGCGAGCCACCACGGTTACGGCTCGGACATCACGCGCACGTGGACGACGGACGACGCCGATGCGACCTTCCGCGAGATCGTGCAGCGGCTCGACAAAGTGCAGCAGGAGCTGTGCGCGCTGGTGAAGCCTGGGCTCCCGTATCCGAAGCTCCATCACACCGCGCACGTGAAGATCGCCGCCCTTCTCTACGGAGTGCAGGTCATCAAGGCCGGCGGCGAGGAGGCGGTCGAGCGCGGCCTGACGCTGCCCTTTTTCCCGCACGGCCTCGGTCACTTCCTCGGCATCCAAGTGCACGACGTCAGCGGTCATCAGAAGAGCCCGGACGGTGGCTCGCAGCCGCCGCCGCCGCAGTATCCGTACTTGCGCACGACGCGCACGATCGACGTTGGACAAGTGTTCACGATCGAGCCGGGCATCTACTTCATCGAAATGTTGCTGCGTCCCTACCGCACCGGCGCGACCGCGAACCAGTTCAACTGGCCGCTGATCGACCGCCTGAAGAGCTCGGGCGGCGTGCGCATCGAAGACAACGTGGTCGTGACGCAAAGCGGCCACCAGAACCTCACGCGACCCCATGCCTAGAACGAAAGCGAATCAGCGTCTGAACATCTCCACCGGGACTCCGTGGGAGCCGATCGTCGGCTACTCACGCGCGGTCCGCGTCGGCGCGAACGTTTACGTGTCCGGAACGACGGCGACCGATGCGAGCGGCAAGATCGTCGGGCCCGGGGATGCGTACGCGCAGACCGTGCAGACGCTGCGCAACATCGAGACGGCGCTCACGAACGCGGGCGCGAGCCTCAAGGACGTCGTGCGCACGCGCATGTTCGTCACGAACATCGCCGAGTGGGAGAAAGTCGGCCGTGCGCACGGTGAGTTCTTCCGCGACATCCGTCCCGCGACGAGCATGGTCGAGGTGAGCCGCTTGATCGATCCGGCGATGCTGGTCGAGATCGAGGCGGACGCCGTCGTGAGCTGAGTCCGGCGCCGGTTCGCGGTGCTCGATTCAGCGCGTCAGTTCCAGTCGACCTGCAGCGCGTTCGACCAATTGGTCGTGCCCGGACCGCAGAAGTTCGGAAGCGAGCTGCGGTACACGAGCTGATAGAACGCGCTCTGCGCCGGCGCCTGCGAAGTGATCGTGCTCACGGGCAGCGTTTGAACCTCGTTCGGATAGGTCCACATGCCGGCCGGTACTCCGCCCGTACCCGCGAAGTGACCGCCGAACCGCACGAGGGTTCCACTCACGCACTGCAATCCGTCGGCGTTCGCGATCCCCGTCGCCACCTGCGCATTGCCCTTCACGGCGAACGCGAAGGCGGTGTAGTTCGGAGAGATCCACGCGGAGAAGCGCACCGTGTCCGGCGTCGTCGAGCCGCACGCCGAGAGCTGCGCGCCGTGTGCGTTGAACGGATTCGCACAACCGGAACCCATCGCCCCGCTTGGATTCGGAACGGTGTTCGGAGGCGAGCACGGACACGGCGTTCCGATCGAGCCGTCTCCGAAGCAGAACCTCGTTCCGAGTGATCCGGGTTCGACACGCAGGACGTAAACCGCGCCGCGCGATTGCTGGTGACCGATGGCGCCGACGAGCAGCGTGTCGCCTTCCAACGCGACCGACGTGCCGAAGCGGCTGTCTGCGATATTGGGAGTTGCCGTGATCTTCTTCGGAGTCCACGCGGAACCACAACGCGTGAACAGATACGCCGCACCCGCATTGAAAACAGTGGGGAACTGCTCGTGCTTGCCCGGCGCGCCGATCACAGCGGTGTCCCCTTGGAGATCACAGCTTTGTCCAGAAAGGCCCAGATGCTGGGGGTCCGTCGGGTTTAGCCTCGCCTGTTGGCTCCACGTCGTCCCGTCGCGCACGAACACGTACGCGGCACCGTGAGAGCTCGTGTTGAGGTCGCTCTTCGCGGGCGCTCCCACGAGGAGCGTGTCGCCGCTCAGCGCAACGGAAACGCCGAACGCCTCCCCAACGTGGGTATCCGCGGAGAAGAACTTCGCTTGAAGGGACCAAGTCGTGCCGCTCCTGACGTACACGCTCGCGGACCCCTGACTGGGCCCGAACAGGCCCTGCGCGAACGGAGAGCCTGCGACCAGAGTGTCGCCTTCGAGCGCGACTGCCGATCCCAATCGAAGCGCATCGAGGTTCCCATCGGTCAGCAACTGTTGCAGCGTCCAAGTCGAGCCACTGCGAACGTAGACGTAGATCCATCCCTGTAGGCTGAAGGGATCCGATCCACTCCTCAGAGCACCGATGGCGAGGGTGTTTCCAGAAATCGCGACCGCTTGACCGAAGCAATCAGCGTCGACGGCGCCGAACCCGTGCAGTGTGGCCTGCAGCTGCCACGTCGCGCCCGTGCGAACGAACACCTGCACCTGGCCCGGCCCCGCGCTATCGCCGACCGGCCGCCCCCATGGCTTACCGACGACCGCGGTGTTCCCATCGATCGCGATTGCGCGACCGGTTCCAGTCGCTCCGGTGGGGCCGGGAACGTTCACACCGTTCAAGCTCAGCTTCGCTTCGTACACCCACGAGCCCGCATCCTGAACGAGGACGTGAGCCGCACTGTCACCGGCCGCCATCGTCGAGTCGCGGTTCTGTCCGACCACGGCGGTCCGACCGCTGAGTGCGACGGTGTAGCCGAATTGGTCACCGGCTTCCGAAGCTGGATCGAAGAGCTGCGTGAGCTGGGTCACGGTGACTTGCGGCGCAGCATGTGCGGGGAGCGCCGCAGTGAACCCAACGATGGCCGTCGCGACCACGACCGTCGAATGCCGAATGTGATGGAGCATGCTCGATCCTTCAAAAGGGTGTGGTCATCCTACACCCGACCGATTCGCACGCAGGAATTCCGCGCGAGCGGTCGTGCTGCCCCTGATCCACATTGCGGGATCACAGCATTCGATCGATACTGGCGGATCCGTCGATCGCTCACGATCATTCGACAGATCGGCTTCCCGGCATGTCTCGAATACTCCGGATCGGCGCACCCATCCTCGCGGGAATGATCCTTTGCGCGATGGCCACCGCCGCGTGGCTTCACGTCGAGCAACCGCGCGCGAGCGATCCTCTCGCCGGAGCTTTTTGCGAGCCGTTCCTCGCATCAGGCACGGCCGAAGTGCCGGTCGTCTTCGCTGCCGTCGGCGACTTCGGCACGAACAATTCGAACGAGGCGGCGGTCGCGAATCTGATCGCCGACGATTTCGTTCCCTCGTTCATCGTCACCGTCGGCGACAACAGCTACGGCGCCGCCGGCATGGACGTGAACGTCGGACAGTACTACCACGCGTTCATCGGCGACTACTCGGGTGCGTTCGGCCAAGGCTCCGCGACGAACCGGTTTTTCCCCGCCGCCGGCAATCATGAGTGGGACGACGGCGGCGGCATCAACGCCTACCTTTCGTTCTTCACCCTGCCCGGCGCCGGGATCGCGAGCTCCAACACGTCCGGCAACGAGCGCTACTACGACTTCATTCAGGGACCGGTGCATTGTTTCGTTCTCTCGAGCGATGCGCGCGAGCCCGGCGGCATCCTGGCGCACGATCCGTTGCTCCCGGCCGACGTTCAGGCGCAGTGGCTGAAGAGCGCACTGGCCGCGTCGACGGCTCCGTGGAAGCTCGTCTTCCTCCACCATCCTCCTTATTCATCGGGAACAGGCCACGGATCCGAAACGGACGTGCAATGGCCGTTCGAAGCATGGGGAGCTTCCGCGGTGATCGCGGGCCACGACCACACGTACGAGCGCATCCTGCGCGACGACAACGGCGACGGCGTGGTCATGCCGTACTTCGTGAACGGACTCGGTGGCCGCGAGAAACATGGCTTCCCCGCGAACGGTTTCGTCACGGGAAGCGCTTTCCGGTACGCGGCGAACTTCGGAGCGATGCGACTCACAGCGACATCGACGCGCCTCGATTTCGCATTCCACTCGATCGCGAACGGCGGGACGTTGGTCGACTCCTACTCGCTCGGGAGCGCGGCGCCGATCGATCTCACGCTCGAGGTCAACGGATCGCAGCCGGCCTCACGGCTGCAATC
>JANLUN010000652.1:0-2086 GCA_031363505.1 Planctomycetota bacterium
GCGCCGGCGGCGCGGACGGCATCGTCCAGGACGCTCAGGACGAATGCATCCTGCTCTTCCAACGTACGAGCGGCATCCAAGTGCGCACGGTGGCGTGCGATGCGAACAACGACGTGTGGGTCGGCGGCTATCCGTCTTTCCCCACTTCGTTCGACAAGCTCAGCGGCGTCAACGGCTCCGTCTTGACGGGCTTTTCCGCGATCGCGCTTGGCTGCGGCGGCCACGGCGGCCTCGTCGACCAGAGCGGCATCCTGTGGTCCGACTCGCACCTCGAGAATGCGATCCTGCGCTACGACCCCGTGTCGACGGCGTCCATCTGCATTCCGGTGAACAACTCGAGCGGCTTGCTGAGCCTTCCGCACGGCATCGCGGCCGACAACAACGGCTTCATTTGGGTTGCGCAGTTCAACGACAACGAAGTCAGCAAGTACGACCCCGCCGGTAACTTGGTGGCCGGCTTCCCGCTGCCCTCGGGCGGCGCGTCCCTCGATCGTTCACTCGCGGTCACGCCTGCCGACAACAATGTCTGGGTCGGCAACAGCGCCGGCAACGACGTTTCGCGCCTCGCGAACAACGGCTCGATTCGCAAGGTGATCCAGCTCGGCGCCAACGGCATCAGCCCGCGCGGCGTGTCAATCGACGGCAACGGCAAGGTCTGGGTCGCGAACTTCGGGTCGAACAACGCAATGCGCATCGATCCGAACGGTGACGTTGACGGCCTCGGAGCAGTCGACCTGACCGTCGACGTCGGCCCGAATGCCGGCGCCGAAAACTACAGCGACTTCACCGGCACGGTTCCGCTCGAGACCCTTCAGCCGAGCGGCACTTGGACCGTCGTGTACGACAGCGGTGCGGCGAACACCGAGTACGGCCGCATCAGCTACACCGGCAGCGAACCGACGGGCACGAGCCTCGTCGTCGAGTTCCGCGCGGCGAACACGCAGGGCGAGCTCGCGGCGCTGCTCTTCCAACCGGTCATCAACGGCCAACTGTTCAGCGGTGTGTTCGGTCGCTTCGTCGAGGTCCGCGTCGAGTTCGTCCGCGCGACGCCGCAGACGCTCGCGTCGCCGATCTTGTTCGACCTCACGATCGAATCGCTCCCCGGCGGTCCGGAGACCGACTGCCCGCCGCCCGGCCACCCCAATCCCGGCAGCTTGCTCATCTATCCCGAGTTCGACAACCGCTCGAACAGCTTGACGCTGCTCACGATCACGAACGTGAACGGTGACCACGGCTTCGAATCACCGGGCCTCGAGAACGGAACGGTGGACGTGGAGTTCGTGTACATCCAACACCGCGGTATCCAAGGCGAGCTGCTCGATTGCATCGAGTTCAATCGCACGCATCGCTTGACGCCGAACGATACGTTCTCGGCGATCACGCGATTCCACAACCCGCAAGCCAGCCAAGGCTATGTGTACGCCTTCGCCAAGGATCCGAGCTCGCACGAAGCGATCGTGCACAACTCGCTGATCGGCATGACCTTCGTCGTCAGCGGCGTCGACGGGGTCGACTACTCGTACAACCCGTTCGTCTACACCGGCGTCGGCGACGAAGGCAGCACGACCGACGACGACGGTGACGGTATCCGCGACTTGAACGGGTTCGAGTACTGCCCGTCGAGCGACCAGACGCTCGTCCCGCGCTTCCTCGGGCAGAGCTCGGGAATCCGCAGCGACCTCGTCCTCATCAACTTGACCGGCGGTCCGCAGTTCACGGCGCTGATCGACTTCTTGATCTACAACGACAACGAGGAAGTCTTCTCGTCGCAGGTCCACGTGAAGTGCTGGGACAAGCGCCCTCTGCTCTCGATCTCGAACAGCTTCTCGCAGAACTTCCTCGCGCTCGCGACGAATGATGCACCGAACGAGATCTTCGGCGCGCCGAGCGTCGAGAGCGGCTGGTTCCGCATGAACGGTCGTTCCGCGTCGTCCGCCGTGTTCACGATCCAGGATCCCGCGTTCCTCGCGCTCCTGATCGAGAAGGTCAGCGGCTTCGCCGGCGCTTCGTTGCCGTTCGAAATCGGACAGCAAGACAACGGCGACCTGCTCCCCGACGGTCCGTTCGGCGACTCGTCGAAGTGACG
>JANLUN010000763.1:0-11605 GCA_031363505.1 Planctomycetota bacterium
CGGCGGCGCGCGGCGATCGCTGCGACGACACGGATTCGCTGTCGTGCAGGCGCAGGCGCTCACGTGAGCTCGACGACGATTGCGGCGCGAACAGGCAGATGCGTTCGCGCTTCTCGAGGTGCTCGAGCAAATCGACGAGCCGCCGTTGAAGCGCAACAAGACGATTGCGCATCCGCGACGGCTGCAAGTTCGCCTCGAAGTCGCGCACGCAATCGGCGACGACGGGCTTGTCCCACAGTCCCGCTGCTTCGAGCCGCCGACGGAATTCGTAGGACGGCAGGCTCTCGAACGCGACTTCGGCGTCCGTCTCTCCGATGCGGCGCACGACGAGCTGCCCGAGATCCGTCTGCTGCGTGCGGAAGATGCAGAACGGTCCGACGCCGCCGAAGGAGCCGTCCGTCGCGAGCACTTGGCGGATGTCTTGCGTGATCGCGACGAACTTCGGGTCCCCGATGTCCGGGCCGTGCTCGTACATGACGCGCTCCCAGCCGCAGTAGCGCGAGATCATGAACAACACTTCGAGCGCGATCTCGCTTTCCGTGAGACGCCGCCGAAGCGGCTCGATGCCGCTGCTCGCGAGCACGTTGTAGAGGCGGCTCTGCAGGTCTTCGCATGCGCGCAGAAACGGAATGACGAAGAGGCCGACCTTGCGCACGCGGCGCTCGGCGTGCCAGCGACGAAGACCGAAGTGCGCGGTGAGCCCAGCCGTAGCGATCGCCGCCAGCATCGGCGCCAGTTCACGGAGGATCTCGGCGATCACGAACGTCTCTTCGGAGACGCAGCCGCGCGAGCTTGAACCGGCCGTCTCAGCTCCGCGCGGACTCGATCCGCGGAGGCCGCCTTCGTCGATCGCCACCCGGCACGATCAGCCGTCGGTGTCCAAGCTGCGCAGGAAGTCCGACATGTCTGCGCGCTGCTCAGCCGTCGGCAGATAGAACGGATGCGGCGCGGTCGGACCGCGACTCGGGTCGAGCAGATCGCCCAGCGTGCTCACCGAGTTGTCGTGCAGGAAGACCGGCTTGCGGTCGAGGTCGAGGAGCACCGGCATCGCGATGCCGCGCTCGAGACCGCGGATGCTCGCGTTGACGACCGCCATCTTGTCGTCGAAGAATCCCGGTGAATTCAGAATCGGATTGAGCGGCGCATCGCGCGTCGCCAGCAGCACGACAGGTGCGTCACCCGGCCAGATGCGGTCCATGTCGACGATGAAGGGCGGCACGAAGATCGACTGGTCCTTGTTGTGACACGCGGTGCAGTTCGTCCGGAAGAGATCGAGGCCGCGGGTGATCGCGGCCGGATCGCCGTCGACTCCCGCGGGAGCTTGGAGACTGTCCAGGTAGGCGTTCAGATCCAGCAACTTCGTGTTGTCGACGCGCAGGCCCAGCGGCGCTTCCTCGGTGCCGGGATTCGGGTCCGCATTCGCGACGACGAACGGATAGCCCGTGACGCCCGTGGCCGTGAGCACGCTGACGTAGTCGTCGACGATTTCGTTGCCCGCCGCTGCTCCCCCGAGCTTCACGAGAAACGCGCGGCCGTCCGGCGTGGTGATGCTCGTCGGATCGAAGAGCGCCGTGTACACGAGGTTGCTGAAGTTGTCCAAGCGGCTGATCGAGCCCTCACTGCCCCACGGCGCCGCCAAGTCCGTCCGGAAAAGCGGCGTGTTGTGCATCGGGTTCCCGTTGCCGTCGATCGAGTCGTCGAACATGCCGACCGGATAGAAGGCGGGATTGCTCAGATAGGCGTCGACTTCGGCCTCGCTCGAGCTTTCCGTGAGGCCGGCGGGAGCGCGACCGAGCGTCGCTCCGCCGTTGGCCGCAAGGGAGAGTTGAAGCATCGGGTAGAGCGCGCGCGAGTTCTCTGCGACGGCCAGAATCGCTCCGAAATTCAGATTGTGGTTGGCTCGACCGTCGAGCCGATGGCCGATCGATCCGCCGTTCGGCATCTCGAATACCGACGCGTCGGAGACCGTGTGACAGAGAGCGCACGAAGCGCCGACCTTGTCTCCATTGAGGACGTCGATCACGCCATCCCCCGTCGAATCCTTGGCCGCGAAACCGACGACGGCATTCGCGTTCACGAGCGCTGCAGTCGTCGTCACGCTGTTCAGGAGCGGCGCGTTCTGCGGAGTCAAATCGGTCTGAAGCTCGAGTGCGATCGCTTGCTGTGTGGCCGGCGGCAGCGCGTCGATATCGACCACGAGCCCTAGGGCCAGCGCGTCCAGCGGCGTCACCCCGGCAGCGACGATTCCCTGCGGCAGGCGAGCGGCGTCGGTCCAGAACCCTTCATTGCCGAACGTCTCGAACCGGAAGACCGTGAGACCGTCCGCCGCGGTCCCGACCTGGTGAGGATTGGGATTGTTCGTGATGCCCGGACCATCGGAACCGAGATCGCGATCATTGTCGTTGTTGCTACTGCTGCAGGCAGGGAGTGTCGCGAAAAGCAGGGCGGACAACGCGATCGACAGAGTTCGGTACTTCATGATGCCGGTCCTGGATGTCTGAGGATCTTGGGTCATCGCGTGTGCCTCAGCGCACGCTCGAAGCGTCGGTAGTAAGTCCGCTCTGTCGCGCCGTAATCCGGAGGTCTGAGTATTCCGACTCGTCTGTTCGGCCCGTGCTGCGCGCCATGAATGCGCGCGCGACGACGCGGAAACGTGCGAGAGATCGACTATCAAACGCTCTGGCGGCATCTCAGCATGATCACTCTCCAACGCGGTGTCCTTGCGCTCACGGTCTCGATGTGCGCCCTTGGTTGTCTCGTCGCCCATCGACTCGTCGCGGGACAGCGCGAAGTTCGTGAGTACGAAACACTCGCGCCGTCGGTTGCTCTGGAGCCTGCGAGCTCAGCACGCACTCGATCGCCCGATCCGGTCCTAGAGCTCCGAGCACCCGTTGGAGATCGAGACCACGCCTCTGGACGCTCCGCCGTCGCGCAGCGTGCACCCGCTGCCGTGCGGTGCACGATCGAAGGCCCGACAGGTGAGCCCTTCTCCGACGCGTGGACGCTGTCGATCGTCGGAGCGCACGGTGCCTCGGAGACGCGTGAGCTCTCCGCGAATAACCCTGAGTGCTCCGTCGAACTCGCTGCGGGACGATGGTCGCTCAGCCCGCGGACTTCAACGCTCGCCGGTCGCGTCGTGACGATCGATGTCGCGAACGCGACACTTCGTCCGGTGGAGCTGCGCTGGAGACTCGAGCCGACGGGCTCACTCCAAGGGACGATGTGGACGTCCACCCACGCTGCGCTGAAAGGACTTCCGGTAACGCTCGTGTCCCTCGAGGATGGCCGTCGAATGCCCCGCAACACGCGAGGTGACGGGAGTTTCGAGTTCGAAGGTTTGCGCGACGGCAGCTACGCACTGCACTACGGTGACCCGGCCAGCGCGGTCCTGGCTGTTCGACGAATCGATTTCCATGGTCCGCGTCAGATCCTCGAAGCGAGTGTCGCGCCGCCTCTCCAGGAGCTCAGTGTGCGCGTGACGGACGAGGCGGGCGGATCCGTTCCCGAAGCGCTCGTAGCTGGGACGGGATCGCGCGGCGGTTCGATACGCGGACACACCGATGCGGACGGAGTGATCCGTGCCACATTCCTGCCGATGGGTCGCTACCGCATCGTCGCGAGCAAGCTTGCGATCGGGCGCGGAGAACTCGACGTAGTGGTCGGCGATGAGCAGCCGGTGGTCGTCGACGTGCTGATTCGGCAGTAGCTCAGCTTCGCGCGGCCTCGCGCCGACGTCGTTCGATGTGCACGGCGAGCAACGCCACGTCCGGCGGGCGCACGCCCGCGATGCGCGACGCGGCGCCGAGCGTCCGCGGCCGCAGGCGCGCGAGCTTGTCCTTCGCTTCGGTCGCGATCCCCGAGAGCGTGCTGAAGTCGATGTCGCTCGGGATCTCGATCGATTCCTGGCGGCGCATGCGCTCGACGTTCACTTCTTGGCGCGTGACGTAGCCGGCGTACTTCAGATCGATCGCGAGCGATTCGCGCACATCGGGATCGAGCGCGAGCGCAGCGAGCTCCGGATGCGCGCGTTCGAGGTCCACGATCTCGATCTCCGGCCGCAGCAGCACTTCCGCGAGCGTCTTCCCTCCGTGCGCCGCGCTGCGCAGAGTTCCGAGCACCGCGCGCGCGCGTGCCTTTTGCGCAGCGCGTGCTTCGAGTCGCTCGATCGCCGCGCGATCGACGAGGCCGATCTCCGCGCCGAGCGGCACGAGCCTCTCCTCGGCGTTGTCCGCGCGCAGCGAGAGCCTGTGCTCCGCGCGGCTCGTGAACATGCGGTACGGCTCGGTCGGATTCGAGACGACGAGATCGTCGATCATCACGCCGATGTACGCCTGATCGCGGCGCAGCACGAATGCCGGACGCCCCTGGACCCACAGCGCCGCGTTCGCGCCGGCGATGAGTCCCTGACCCGCGGCTTCTTCGTAGCCGGACGTGCCGTTGATCTGACCCGCGAGATAGAGACCGGCCACCGCGCGCACCGCCAGCGTGTCGGAGAGCTGCGACGGCGCGACGAAGTCGTACTCCACCGCATAGCCGTGGCGCAGGAATTCCGCGCGCTCGAGTCCCGCGATCGTGTGCACGAACTCCTCCTGCACATCACTGGGCAGCGACGTCGACACGCCGTTCACGTACACGACGTCGGTCGAGAGGCTCTCGGGCTCGAGGAACACTTGGTGTCGCGTCTTGTCGGCGAAGCGCACGACCTTGTCCTCGACGGACGGACAGTAGCGCGGGCCGACGCCTTGAATTCGTCCCGCGACCATCGGCGAGCGGTGCAGGTTCTCGCGGATCAGCGCGTGCGTGCGCTCGTTCGTCCAAGTGATATGGCAGGCGACCTGAGGCAAGACCGGGAAGCGCCGGCGGTCGGTGCGACTCGAGAACGGCACGGGTCGCTCGTCGCCGCGCTGTTCCTCGAGCGCGTTCCAGTCGATGCTCGCGGCCGCCAGGCGCGGTGGCGTGCCGGTCTTCAGCCGTCCGAGTGTGAGCCCGAGCCTGGCGAGATCCGCCGAGATCCCGGTGCTCGTGCCTTCTCCAGCGCGGCCGCCCGCGCTCTGCGACTCACCGGTGTGCATCACCGCGCGCAAAAACGTGCCCGTGGTGATCACGACGGCGCCGGCGCGCAGCTCGCGGCCATCCGCGAGCCGCAGGCCGACGACGCGCGCGGTCCCGATTGCATCGGTCTCGCACACGAGTCCGGCACCCGCGCCTTCGACGAGCTCGAGCCCAGCAACCCGTCGCAAGCGCTCGGTGATCGCGTCGCGATACAGGTGCCGATCCGACTGACAGCGCGGTCCGCGCACCGCGTACCCCTTGCCCGTGTTCAGCACGCGAAACTGGATGCCGGTCGCGTCCGAAATCTCGCCCATCGCGCCGCCGAGCGCATCGATCTCGCGCACGATCTGACCCTTGCCGAGGCCGCCGATGGCCGGGTTGCAGCTCATTTCGCCGATGCGGTCGAGCCGCAGCGACACGAGCGCGGTGCGGGCCCCCGTGCGAACAGCGGCCAGCGCCGCCTCGATGCCCGCATGGCCCCCGCCGACGACGATCACGTCGTGAGCGTCGCGCGCGGATCGTGAAAAATGGGGATGGATGTGAGTCGACATGATTCGGGTCCAGTATGGAACCCGGAAGAATAAGGCATCGCGGCATCGCAGCGCGCACAGTGGAAGGAACTTCTCGCCGTGTGCGCGCGATTTCGAGCCGCGCGCTCAATCGGCGCATCGCGCGGCGTCGAAAGCCCCTGGCCATGCGCTCTTGGGTCTTCCGCCATCGTCAGCGACTACGCGTCATCTACGGCGTGGCGCCGGCAGCGACCGCTGCATCGTCGCCCAAGGTCCGCACCCCCAAGTCTCGTGACCACGGGGCGCGTACGGGCGGGATGGACCCCGGCGAGTGGCGCCGCACGAGCCGCCACGTCGTGCTACGCCCGATGCGCCGACGGAGTGCGTAACCGGCGCGTGCCGGTTGTCACGAGCGCGGACGCTCGACTAGCCTATCGACCGTGATACGAGGCGCGCGACCCGCGCGATCGGTCGCGGTCCCGCTGTGTCCCGTCTAAGAATCCTCACGCTCGCGCTCGCTTGCCTTCTCTGTGCACCCGCGGTCTGTCGCGGCCAGGCGCAGGATCCGACGTCGAAGAAGGTCGAGCGCGAATCGCTCCAGCAGTTCCTCGAGCGGCTGCGGCACCTGCAGCAAGGTCTCCTCCAGGGAAAGAAGGGCGACGTCGACAGCTGCCTGCGCGCGCTCGAGATCGAAGCCAAGACGCGCCGCACGGAGGGACTCGAAGCCGCGCAGCAACGCCTGGTGCAACTGGGCACCGAGTGCGCGCCACTCCTCGTCGACCGCGTCGACCCCGGCGCGACCGCGGACGACACGGCCAAGCTCGTCGCGCGTCATGTGACGGAGGCATTGATCGAGCTGCCGACGCGCGCGATCACCGCGCGGCTCTCCGAGATCGCGCGCGTGGGCTCTCCGGACGGGCGCATCAACGCCGTGCGCGTGCTCGCGGTCGCGCCCGGTCGCGACGAGGTCAGCGCGGTGCTCACGACGATCTACCGCCGCGACGAGGGCGAGCTGCGTTCCGCCGCGCTCGCGGCGCTCGCGAAACTCGGCGGGCCGGAGAACGAGGCGCTCCTCAAGGAAGCGCTCAGCGACAAGAACCCCGACACCGTGAAGCTCGGCTTGAACGCGCTCGCACAGGCGCACGCCGTTTCACTGGCGCCGATCGTCCTGCGGCTCCTCGAAGTGCCGCGCGACGCGGGCATGTACACCGAGCAATTCTTGGCCTACTACCGCGCCTGTCCCGAAGCGCTCGACAAGCAGCACCTCGCGGCGCTCGTGCGCGTCGCGGCGGAGTTCTCGGTGGCGACGGAGAGCCGCGTCCGCATCCTCGAAGTCGTTCCGGCGTTCGCCGACCGCATCGACGGCGACGTGCGCAAAACGTTGCGCACGATCGCGGACTCGCCGTCGCGCGAGATCCACGAGGCGGCGCTCGTGACGCTCGTGCTCGTCGGCGACAAGAACGCGCGCAAGGACCTCGTCTCCGACTACGACGCGCAGATCGAGCGCAACAAGGGTTGGGCGAACTCGTACGAGGCGCGCGCGAACGTCCTCTACCGCATCGGCGAGCACAAGGACGCGATCAAGGACTACACGAAGGCGCTGCAATTGTCGGCCGACGACGTGCGCGCCCGGCAGGACACGGCGTACATCGGACTCGCGCGCTGCTACATGCAGCTCGGCAAGCTGAAGGACGCGGCTCAGTCGCTCGAGAAGGCGACGATCTCGATGAAGGACCTCGCCGCGCTCGCGCGCGACCCCGTGTTCGAGCGACTCGTCAAGGATCCGAAGTACCGGCACATCTTCCGCGAGGAATGAGTACCGGCTGGATCACCAACGCGGTCTTCCATCGCCACGACACTGGGCCATCGCACCCGGAGCGCGCGGCACGGCTCGCGGCGATCGAGACGCGCATCGAGACGTGCGGACTCGCGGATGAAATCGAGCGACTCGAAGCGCCGCCGATCGATCCCGCGCGGCTCGCAACTGTGCACGACCCGCGCTACGTCGCACGCGTCGAGGCCGCGATCGCACGGGGCGCGCGGGTCCTCGACGAAGGCGACACGCACGTGTCGGCGGACTCCTGGCGCGCCGCGCTGTGCGCCGCGGGCGGAGCGATCACTGCCGTCGAGCGCGTGATGAGCGGCCGGTGGAAGAACGCATTCGTCGCTGCTCGCCCGCCGGGTCACCACGCCGAGCGCGACGAAGCGATGGGCTTTTGTCTGTTCAATAACGTGGCGCTCGCGGCGCACCATCTGCGTCACACGCTGGGGCTCGAGCGCGTCGCGATCCTCGACTGGGACGTCCACCACGGGAACGGTACGCAGCACTTGTTCGAGGACGACCCGAGCGTGTACTTCGCGAGCCTGCACCAGTGGCCGCTCTACCCGGGCACCGGTGCGGCGAGCGAACGCGGCATCGGCGCGGGCGAGGGCGCGACTCTCAACGCGCCGCAGCCTCCGCGCGCGGGCGACCGCGAGTGGCTCGACGCGCTCGAGCGCGTCGTTCTCCCCGCGATCGAAGCATTCCGGCCACAGTTCCTGCTGATCTCCGCCGGTTTCGACGCGCACGCGCGCGATCCGCTGGCACAGACCGAGCTTTCCACGGAAGCGTACGGCCGAATGACGGAGCTCGTCATCGAGCTCGCGCAGCGCACGTGCGAGGGTCGCATCGTGTCGCTGCTCGAAGGCGGGTACGACCTCGTCGCGCTGGCGGAGTGCGCGGAGGTTCATATTGGCGCGTTGTCGAGCGCTCGCTCAGTCCAGCGACCGTCGCGCCCACGCGTCGACGACGATCGGCGAAAAGAAGAGTGACGTCGGATCCGATTCGCGCACGCTCCACTCCGCCAGGAATTGCGCGCGCTCTTCCGGCGAGAGCAATCCCTGCGCGACCATCTTCTCGGAGAAGTGCGGGAAGAAGAGGCCCGCCCAACGAAAGACGCCCGACTGCGGCCCTCCGCATAGCACGTTCGGCGTGATCGACACCGTTTCCAGTCCAGCTTCGGCGAAGAGTCGCGGCGCGCGCGTGGCAACCCACGCGTCGCCTCCGGCCGCGGCGTAGAGCGCGCGCGTCGCGCGCACGACCGCGCGGAATCCCGGGCTCTCGGGAAAGATCGACACGCCTTCGTGGTTGTAGTCCTGCATCACGAACGAGCCGCCGGGCTTGAGAGCGCGCGCGAAGGATCGCATGAGCGGTCCGGGCTCCGGTATGAAGCTCCACACCCAGCGCGCGAAGATGAGATCGAACGAAGCCGGCACGAGAACCGCGTCCTGCAGCCGTGTGCACACGAGCTCGACGTTCGTAAGGCCTTGTCGCGCGATCTCGCCGCGCAGGTGCTCCATCCACAGCGGCGACTCGTCGAGTGCGACGACGCGACCTGTCGGCCCGACGCGTTCCGCCAGCTCGAGTGTCACGAAGCCGGGCCCCGCGCCGAGATCGAGGCAGCGCGCGCCGCGCGGCAAGGGCAGGCGATCGAGGAACGCGCGCGTCACCCCGCCCCACACTTCGTGTTGGAACGCGAGGCGCGCGAGCTCCTGCGCGTTCGTGCCGAGCGGGTATTGCGTCACGTGGCCCAGAGAGTGCCAACTGGAGCTACGTTCGGCCACCGCGCACGCATGACGCAGCTCACCGTTCACGACCACGACCGCGATCGCGCCGGGCGGACGTACGTCTACCCGGTCGTCTCGCGCCGCGCCGGGGGCGTGTCGATCGGGATCAACTTGAACCGCAACAACGCCTGCAACTGGCGCTGCGTCTACTGCCAGGTGCCCGGCCTCGTCTTCGGCAACGCGCCGCCGATCGACCTCGACGAGCTCGAGGCTGAATTGCGCGCGATGCTCCACGACGTCGTCCACGGTGACTTCCTCGCGCGCGAGGTGCCCGAAGGAGCGCGCGTTCTCAAGGACGTCGCGTTCTCCGGCAACGGCGAGCCGACGAGCGCGCGCGAGTTTCCCGAGATCGTCACGCGCACGGGCCGCGTCCTCGCGGAGTTCGACCTCGTCGGCAAGATCCAGCTCGTCTTGATCACGAACGGATCGCTCGTGCACCAAGCGCATGTCCGGCGCGGTGTCGAGGCGATGGCGCCGCTCGGCGGCGTCGTGTGGTTCAAGGTCGACAGCGCGACCGACGCCGGTCAGCGCGCGATGAACGATTCGAAGCTCGGCCCTGCGCACACGCGGCGCAACCTCGAGATCGCCGCACGCGCGTGTCCGACGTGGATCCAGACGATGATGCTCGCGCGACACGGAGAACCACCGTCCCGCGCGGAGCAAGACGCGTATCTCGAGTTCTTGCGCGCGCTCGTGCAGGACCAAGTCCCGGTGAAGGGCGTCCTGCTGTACGGCTTGGCGCGCAAGTCCTACCAGCCCGAAGCGGCCGAGCTCTCGGCACTACCGTGCGAGTGGATGGAACGCTTCGCGTCGCGGATCGAGGCCCTTGGACTCGAAGTCCGGTTGAGCCTCTGAGCCGCGACCGCCGCGCTCACTCGTGCCGGAACCAGCGCGTGACGAGCACGTCGCCGTCGGCCTTGCTCGCGAAGAAGGCCTGCGCCGGAACCGTGTGATCCTGGCCGTTCGACGACTGAACGTCGGCGAAGGATGACACGCGCGCCTTGTCGAAACCGCGCGCGATCGGCGCGTCGCTTTGGACTTGGGCGAGCAGCGGACGCTCGCCGGGCGCGCGCTGGCTGTCCTCCGGACGCACGTGCGCCGCGATCTCGACGAGCACGCGCTCGAGGTCGGGCCGCGGCGTGCGGCTCGCGAGGAAGTACAGGTGCTCGACACCGCGGTAGCTGTCGAGCGGGATCCAGTTCGAACCCTCGGGGATCGTGTACACGGTGTTCGGCTTGACGGGGTTCGTGTAGCCCGCGTACTCGCTCGGAAACACGGGCTGCGCCCAGCTCGTTCCGTCGATCCCGATCACGTACACGTAGCAATCCGCGTTCGTGCGGAAATTGAGCTTCACGTTGTCGCCTTCGCCGTGCGAACCGAAACGGTCGTACAGCACTTCGCCGTCGAGCACGGGCACCGGCACCGGCCGGCCGTCCTTGATCTCCTCGCGCATCACGGCCACCTCGAGCTCGAGCGGTGTCGGCGGCGGAACGTACACGGGAGCGGCCGCCGCTTGAGCCGCCGCCGCGGAATCCGTCTGCGCCTGCGCTGCCGCTGCCGCGGCGGCATCCTCCTTCTTCGTGAGCGTCGTCAAGAGCTTGTCGAAGTCGTCGCGGTAGCCTTCGCCGTAGTTCTCCGCCGCGACTCCGAGGAACGTCTTGCGCGCCGCTCCCAGCGCGACGTCCGCGAGCGCACCGAGTCCCATGCCGGCACAGCCAGCGAGAAGGAGAGCAGATCCCACGGAGACCGTATGGGACGCGCGGCGACGGTAAGGCGAGCGAAGCATCATGGGACTCCTCGAGTGAACTCGGACACGGCACGCGATCGCAACCATCCTAGCCGCGTGAACAAATCACCGGCAAGGTCGGTCGGTGATCCGAGGGGCGATCGATCTTCGTTCGAAGGCGTCGCGACCGAAAACTCCTTCGATCGCGGAGCACGCACCCCCTACCGCGGTGTACTTGCGCATCGTCCCACGCGCTCGGATGATGCTCCGAGGGTTTGCTCCATCGGGAAAACTACGTCCGGCGGCGATCTTCTTGGGCATGTTTCACGTGTTGTGTCTGTGGGCGACGCTGTGCTCGAGCATCGCGCAGGCGCCCGCCGCGCCCGTCATCGAAACGGTGCAGTCGAGTGGTCCCGTGCGCCGCGCGCTCCTCGTCGGCGTCGAGAATTACCCGGAGGAGAATCGTTGGCCGAAGCTCCGCGGCCCGCGTGCCGATGTCGCCGCGCTGCGCGCCGTGCTCGTCGAGCGCGCCGGCTTTCGCCCGGACGACGTCCACACGCTGCTCGACGAGGAGGCGACCGGGGACTCGATCCGACAAGGCTTCGCCACGTTGATCGACGCCAGCGCGTCCGGTGATCTCTTGCTCTTCTACTTCGCGGGGCACGGCTCGCGCGTCCCCGACGATTCGGGAACGCTCGAGGAGCGCGACCGC
>JANLUN010000765.1:0-6310 GCA_031363505.1 Planctomycetota bacterium
CATCCGCGCCATCAAGGAGACACCGCACGCGAAGGAGTACGAAGCGCGCATCCGTGTCGACGGCGACGTCGATCCCAAGGTCTTCGCGCGCTTCGTCGGAGAACGCTTGAAGGTGACCCAGAAGACGCCCGCGCGCGTCGCGCACCGTCGGGCCGACAAGGACCGCGAGCGCTGGATCGAGTTCGTGAGCTTCTCGCCGATTGAGGCGGGGGGCGAAGGCGAGAAGTACTGGCGCGTGCGCCTGCGCACGGAGCACGGGACCTACGTCAAGGAAGTCATCAACGGCGAATCGGGCAGCACGACGCCGTCGCTGTCGGAGCTCGTCGGACTGCCGTGCCAGTGCGTCGAGCTCGACGTGCTCGCGATCCTCGATGTCGAGGGACGCCCGGAAGAAGTGCGCCGCGCACCGCTCGCGTTCGGTCAGAACCTCTGACGCCGCGTCAGGTCAGACGACGACGCCGATCACTTCGCTCTCGAACACCAGCTCGCGTTCGACGAAGCCCTGCGTCTCGTAGCAGAACATCCGGCTGCGGAACCGTTTCAGTCGGCCGACGAACACCATGCGCGACGGCGGTGACACCACGCCGCGAAAGCGCGTGCCGTCGAGACCGCCGAAGCCGATGAATGCGTTCTCCATCCCCGGCGCGTGCGTACTGAAGGCGTACGAGCACAGCTGCGCGGCCGACTCGATCATGAGGGCGCCAGGAAAGATCGGGCGGCCGGGAATGTGGTCGTTCGACCACCAGTCGTCCGCGCGGATGTCCTTGTAGCCGACGATCAACTTGCCTTCGGGCGCCACGTGGAGGACGCCGTCGAGCATCTCGAACGTGCCGCGTTGTTTCAGCACGCGCCGCAGCTCGTCGCGGCCTGCGATCACGCGCGATAGGTCGAGCGTTTCGAAATCGATCAGGGGCGTCGAGGGCATGCGCGGGGGCGCGAGTTCGAGCGGTGAGGTTGCCGGTGGCGCGCAGGCTCTCGCGCGCTTGTGTCACCGATCGGGGGCGGGCAGTCTACGCAGCCACGAGTGCGATTCAACCCTGGGGACCTCATTACAGGGTGTTCATCCCTCGCGCCGAGCACTCCGTCATGAGCGACTCACCTCGATCCGCCGCGATGCGACTTGCGACCGCGTGCGTGCACGCCGGATACCGTGCGACGCCCGCGAGTCGCGCCGTCGTTCCGCCGCTCGTGCAGAGCACGACGTTCTTGCTCGACGATCGCTCGTACGAAGACATGATCGAGGGCCGCGTCGACGAGGCGCTGATCTACACGCGGCTTCGCAACCCGACGCTCGACGTGGTCCAGCAGCGGATCGCGGTGCTCGAAGGCGCGGAGCGCGCGCTCGTCTTCGCGTCGGGCATGGCGGCGCTGCACGCCACGTTGATGAGCCTTCTCGCCGCGGGTGCGCGCGTCGTCGCGCACCGCGAGCTCTACGGCTCGGCGTGGGATCTCCTCCAGAACTTCCTGTCGCGCTTCGCGATCGAGACGACGTTCGTCGATCTCTCCGATACAGATGCTCGCGCGAACGCGCTCGCGGGCGGCCGCGTAGCGCTCGTGTACTGCGAGAGCATCTCGAATCCGACGATGTGCGTGGCCGATCTGCCGGCGATCGCCGAGTGCGCGCACGCGGCGGGCGCGCTCCTCGTCGTCGACGCGACGTTCGCCACGCCGGTGCTGCAACGCCCACTCGAGCTCGGCGCGGACCTCGTCGTGCACAGCGCGACGAAGTACCTCGCCGGCCACTCGGACGTCATCGGCGGAGTCGTGTGCGGCTCGGCGGCGCGCATGAAACCAGTGCACCGCTGGTTGCAGCTCGCGGGCGGGTGCATGGATCCGCACGCGGCGTTTCTGCTCGATCGCGGCCTCAAGACGTTGCCGCTGCGCATGCGCGCGCACTGCGAGAATGCGCTGCGCCTCGCGACTTGGCTCGCCGCGCATCCCGCCGTCGAAAGCGTGCTCTACCCGGGACTCGCGGGCCATCCGTCGTTCGGCCGCACCGCGCACCTGCTCGCGGCGCCGGGCGGGATGCTGGCCTTCGCGGTGCGCGGCGGAGACGAAGCCGCGCTGCGATTCGTACGCGCGCTGAAGCTCGCGCTCGAGGCGTCGAGCCTAGGCGGTGTCGAGACGCTCGTCAGCCTGCCGTTCAACACGTCCCACGCGCGACTTTCGCTTGCCGGTCGTCGCGCGAGCGGGATCGTGCCCGGGCTCGTGCGCGTCTCCGTGGGGATCGAGGATCCCGCCGATCTCATCGCGGACTTCGAGCAAGCGCTCGCGCGCGCGTGAGCGGCAGGCGCTCGCACGCGTGAGCCTTGCGCGCCTGCGTCCCCGCGACACGCGCGCGCCCTGGCGCGCGCGGGCGAGCGCACGCGTTCTCTGCGGATCAGCGCTCCAGACGGATGTCGATCGTCGCCGTCTTGCCCGCGTCGATGTTCGCCACCGCCGTGCCGCTGCGTCCGTCCTCCAATCGCGCGTGCAGCCGATAGCGGCCGGCGGGCAGGTGGCGCACGATCACCGAGCCATCGCGGCCCGTGCGCGCATCGATCACGCCCGCGTGCGCGGAGAAGCCGCTGATCACCGCATCCGAGAGTGGGGTGCCGTTTTCATCGCGCGCCCACACCTCGGCGATGCCCGTCGCCGGCAGCTTCCGTTCGGTGACGGTCAGCGCCGGAGCGGTGAATGCGAGCGAGACGGGCGGCACGAGCGACGCTTCGGGACGGCCGAAGTAGAGCGTGTACTCGCCGTCCGTCACGTCGTCGAACCGATAGCCGCCGGCAACGTCGGTCTCGAGCGTGCGCCGCGCGCGTGTCGAACTCGCTTCGAGCGTCACCGGCACGCCCTCCGCCGGCCGGTCGTCCGCATCGAGCACGCTGCCCTGCACGTATCCCGACGGCGCGAGCACGAGCGAGACGAATTGATTCTCGGCGCCGCGCACCAGGAGCACGCTGACCGGCAAGCAGTTGAGTCCGCCCGCTTGCGCGCGCACCGCGTAACCGCCGAGCGGCAAGTCGTCGACTCGGAACAACGTTTCGCCGTGCGCGAACTCGATCGTGCGCGACTCGGCGCGCTCGGAGCCTCGCAAGAACGTGTTCGGCGAGACGAGCAGCTTCCAGCGCTCGGGCACCGCGAGTCCGGGTTGCGCGGTGAGCCGCCCGCGGAGGACACCGCGCCCTTCGAAGTCCGGCGGCGGCTCGGGGGTCGCGATCGGAGTGCGCGGCGCTACCGCGTCAGGCGGAACCTCTGTCGAACGAGGATCGGTCGATCCGATTACACGCGGTTCGCTCGGGGCGGCGCGCGCTTCGTTCGACGCGAGATCGGTCGTGATCGCCGCGCGATCGGACGAGAGTCCGATGGCGAGCGCGATGGCGCCGGCCAGGCACGTCGCACAGACGATCGCGAGCAACACGCTTGTGCGCAGCGCACCGCGGCGCGCCGTCGATCGCCGCGAATGCGCGGTCCGGCTGCGCGAACATGCGCTCCGGCTCCGCAGACTTGCGCTCTCGCTCCGCAAACCCGCGCTCTGGCTCCGCAAACCCGCGCTCTGGCTCCGCAAACGTGCAGTTCGGCGTCGCGAGCGCGCGCGCTCCGCGTCGATTGACAGCGCGCGGGCGGCCTCTCTAACCTGCGCCATTCTCGAAGCCTCGCCAGAAAGCATGCGTAGTCCTGCTGCGGATCGTTTGCGTGCCGGCGGATCCTAATAGCCGGTGCACGCGCGCCGGTAGTGAACATCTCATGATCTCTCGTCTCGGCTGGGCCCTTGTTCCACGCGCCGCGGTTCGATGCACCGCGCGCACCGCCCTGATCGTCGCCTCGTTCGTCGCCACGTCGGTCGCACCGTGCGCAGCATCGAATCGACCCGCGGAAGCCGGACGCGTGATCGTGCTCGGCTTCGACGGCGCCGACGAAAAGACCGCGCTGGAGCTGATGGATCGCGGCGAGCTGCCGAACCTCGCTCGGCTGCGCGCGGAGGGGACGTTCGCTCCGCTCGGAACGACGACACCGGCCGAGTCGCCGGTTTCGTGGGCGGCGTTGAACTCCGGACAGAACCCCGCCAAGACTGGGATCTCCGGTTTCGTGATGCGCGAGCTCGGCGCAGGCGGACCGGCGCCCGCCCTCGGTCACCAAGAGCACGGTCCGCGCCGCTCGGATTCGTTCGAGCTCAACTATCTCTTCCGTTGGCTCGTGTCGGGCGAACCCGCGCACGTCGCGGCCTGGACGGGCGGCGCGATGTTCGTGGGTTTCGCGGTCGTGTTCCTTGTTCTCTTGCGACTGCGCGCGCGCATGGCGCTCGTCCTCGCCGCGCTGCTCGGCATCGCAGGCGCCTCTGGCGGCTACGTCGCCAGTCGCGCGATTCCGCGCGAGATCGTCGACGTCGTCGGAAATCCCACGCGCACGGCGGGCTTCTGGGAGGACGCCGCGCGCGCCGGCATCCAGAGTGTCGTGCTCGACGCGGCGATGGCATGGGATCGGCCTGCGGTTCCTGATCTGAAATTGCTCGCGGGCCTGGGCGTGCCCGACGTGCGCGGTTCGAACGGCGACTGGTTCATCTACACGACCGACAAGTCGACGCACGCCGAATCTCCGAAGTCGGCGCTGCCCGCGCCGGACGGCACCGCCACGAGCACGGGTGGCCGCGTGTTTCAGGTCGAGGAGCGCGACGGGAAGATCGAGTCGACCCTGTTCGGACCGCGCAACTTGTGGTCGATCGACTTGTTGCGGCGCGAGCTCAAAGAGATCGACGCGGACCTCGCGCGCGCGGCGCCGGGCAGCAACGAAGCGCTGCGCCTGGCGGACCGCAAGCGCGAGATCAAGGACGTCGAGCTGGCCGAGTTCGAAGGGCGACCCGGCAGCGACATCGGTCGCGTGGGCGTGCCGCTCAAGGTCGTGAAGCGCAGCGACGCGAAGACCGGCGAAAGCGCGCTCGTCACGCTCGGCACGCAAGAACAAGAGCTGCGCCCAGGCGAGTGGTCGAAGTGGTACCACGTCAGCTTCAAGTTCAACGCGCTCGTCCAGATGCGCGCGGTGACGCGCGTGAAGATCCTCTCGATGAAGGATCCGTTCTCGCTGTACGTCGACTTCCTGCAGATGGATCCGAGCAATCCGCCGTACTGGCAACCGATCTCGACGCCGAGCTCGTTCGCGGGCGAGCTCGCGCGCACGCTCGGCGAACCCTACGAGACCGTTGGCTGGGCGTGCATGACGATGCCGCTGAAGGATCGCGAGATCGATCCCGTCACGTTCCTGCAGGACATCGAGTTCACGCAGGGCTGGCGCGCGAAGATCCTGATGGCCGCGCTCGGGAAGAACGATTGGCGGCTCTTCATGAACGTGGAGAGCACTCCCGATCGCGTGCAGCACATGATGTATCAGTTCTACGATCCAACGCATCCGATGTACGACGCCGAGAAGGCGCGCGAGAAGACGCAGTACTTCGGCCGCGAGATCGAGCTCAAGGACGCGATTCCCGCGACGTACCGCGAGATGGACCGGCTCGTCGGCGAAGTCGTCACGAAGCACTTGCGTCCCGGCGACACGCTGCTCATCTGTGCCGACCACGGGTTCGAGAGCTTCCGGCGCGGCGTGAACCTGAACAATTGGCTGGCCGAGAAGGGCTTCCTCACGGTGCGCGAGAACATCCGCCGCTCCGAGTCGGAGATCCTCCAGTTCGTGGATTGGGAGCACACGCGCGCGTATGCGCTGGGCCTCGGGATGATCTTCATCAACTACCAGGACACGCACACGCAGGGGATCGTGAGCGCAGCCGACGGTCCCGCGCTGATCGAGGAGATTCGCAAGGCGCTGCTCGAGACGGTAGATCCGGCGACGAACGAGCACGCGGTCCGCTCGGTGTCGGTGATGTCGCAGGTGCACTCCGGTCCGTATCTCGAGCGCGAAGCGGACTTGATGCCCGGTTTCGCCGCCGGCTACCGCGTGTCGTGGAGCACGACCCTCGGAAACCTGAAGGTCGTCAAAGGCGAGGGCGGCGTGGGCTACGTGCCCGGACCGACGTTCGAGGACAACACGAGCAATTGGTCCGGCGACCACGTGTCCGTCTCGGAGGATCTCGTGCGCGGCGTGTTCTTCTCGAACCGCCGAGTCGAGATCCCGTCGGGTGGCGTCGACTTGCTGCACATTGCTCCGACGGCGTTGTCGTTGCTTGGCGTGCCGATTCCGGCGGCGTACGACCGGCCGCCGCTGCGCTTCACCAACTAGTGAAACTGGCCGCGTTGGCTGCGCCGGATGTTTGCTCACCGGTGCAACCGCCGGCCTGATCCTCGGTCTTCGGAGAAGTCCTCGATCCCCGGTCTCGCTC
>JANLUN010000777.1:0-3912 GCA_031363505.1 Planctomycetota bacterium
TCGAGCGTGTCGATGCAGCGCAGGAGGAGCTCGATGTCGGCGCTGGGCTCGATGGGTACCGCGCTGGCGATCAGGTGATCCTCGATGGGCTCGAGCTTGTCCTGGTGCCGGCGTTCGCGTCGGTGGAATGAGATCGCCACGTTGAGCGCGATCCGGTAGATCCAAGTTGTCTGCTTGAAACGGGTGTCGTAGCGATCGCGCGAGCGCCAGAGTTGAGTCGTGATCTCTTGCACGACGTCCTCGCGGTCCGTCGTGTCGCGGCAGTAGGCGTACGCCACCTTGTGGATCAGGCCGGAGTGCGCGCGGATCAGGTCGGTGAACTCGAGGGGCGTCATCGCGAGGACATGATTCGGGGCGCAGAGGTGCGGGATCACACGCAAGGCGGTTTTTTCGGGGTGGATGGCAGCGGTGGAATGCGAGCGGCGGGCGTTGCGCGACGCAACGGAGAGAGAGAAGCGCACGGGACGCTTCCAGGGCGGCCGAGGCACGGCCGCCCGCGTCATCACCGCGAAGGCCCGCGGCGGGCCTTCGCAGTGATGACGTTTACCGGGAGACGTGTCGTGTGACGATGACGTGGGCTGGACTTCCGGGATGGCGGCGGCTCAGAATCTGGCGGTGACTTTGCTCAAGGCGATTCTTTTCGACATCGACGACACGTTGTTCAGCACCACCGAGTTCGCGCGGCATGCGCGCGGCAATGCGGTGCGGGCCATGATCGACGCGGGACTCGATGTGCCGGAGGAGATCGTCCTCAAGGAACTCGATGAAGTGTTGTCAGAGTTCTCGTCCAACTACGAGCACCACTTCGACAAGTTGCTGCAGCGCCTGCGGCCCAGCGCGCTCGCTCGCGTCAATCCGGCGCTCATCGTCGCGGCGGGTGTGGCGGCGTACCACGACACGAAGTTTCGCGAGCTCAAACCGTTCGACGACGTGTATCCGATGCTCGCCGCGCTCAAGAAGGCGGGCATGCGCCTTGGAATCATCACGCACGGCTGGACCGTCAAGCAGGCGGAGAAGCTCGTGCGTCTGGGCCTCGTCCCCTATCTCGATCCGCGCGCCATCTTCATCTCCGACCAGATCGGGATCAGCAAGCCGAACCCGAAGCTCTACCTCACGGCGCTGCGCGACTTGGGATTGCAGCCGCACGAAGTGATGTACGTCGGCGACAGCCCGGAGCACGACATCGCGCCGCCGCGCTCCATCGGCATGATCACCGTGTGGGCCAAACGCGCCGCGCGCCACACGTGTGCAGGGACCGAGATCCGTCCCGATCACACCATCGCGAACTTCGACGAGCTGCGCACGATCCTGCGCGAGCGCTACGACGTGCCGGTCTAGCGCGCGCTGTCCGGCGTCGAATCACGTCGCCGCAGCGAGCAAAGCGCGCGTGTACGGATGCGCGGGCTCGGCGAAGACTTGCTCGGTGACACCAGTCTCCACGATCGCTCCGCGGTGCATCACCGCGATCCGATGCGCGAGGTAGCGCACGACTGAGAGATCGTGCGCGATGAAGAGGTAGGCGATGCCGAGCTCCGCCTGCAGGTCCTTCAATAGGTTCAGGATCTGCGCCTGGATCGACACGTCGAGCGACGACACCGCTTCATCGCACACGATCAGCCGCGGCGAGAGAGCCAGCGCGCGCGCGATGCCGAGCCGCTGCCGCTCGCCGCCGGAGAGCTCGTGCGGGTAGCGGTGCAGCAGCTCCGTCCCGAGCCCCACCTGCCGAAACAGCGCGCGCACGCGGTCCTCGAGTTCGCTCCCGCGCGCGATGCCGTGGACCGAAAGCACCTCGCTCAGCGTGTCGGACGCGCGCCGCCTGGGATTCAAACTATTCGTGGGATCTTGGAAGACCATCTGGAGCTCGCGGCGCAGCGGACGCAGGTCGCGCTCCGCGAGCGCGAACAAGTCGACCGGCTCGCGCGACTCCGGGCGTGAGTAGAGCGCGCGTCCCCCATCGGGCTCGATCAATCGCAGCAGCGCGCGTCCGGTCGTCGTCTTGCCGCTGCCCGATTCACCGACGAGGCCCAGCGTTTCGCCGGACGCGATCCGGAACGAAACGTTCTCGACCGCTCGCACCTCGCCGCGCACGCGGCCGAGGAATCCGGTGCGCATCACGTAGCGCTTCGAGAGGTCCAACACCTCGACGAGCGGCGCGGCACTGTTGAAGTCGCGATCGGCCTGCACGGCGTCCCTGTTCACAACGATCGCGCCTCCGACGCGAAGAGACATGCGACGGCGTGCTCGCTGCCCACGCCGTCCACTGGATCGAGCGGCGGCTCCACCGCCGCGCACTCCGCGCGCGCGATCGGACAGCGCGTTCGAAAGCGGCAGCCGCTGGGCCATTCCGCGGCGCTCGGTACGCGGCCTGGAATCGGTCGCAGTCGTTCGCCCGGCGGCGTCAACTTCGGAAGCGAGCGCAAGAGACCGATCGTGTACGGGTGGCTCGGCGCGGCGAGCAGGTCTTTCGTGCGCGCCTCCTCGACGACTCGACCGCCGTACATGACCGCGACGCGGTCCGCGCGCGAGCTGATCCGCGACAGATCGTGCGTGATGAAAAGGAGTCCCAGGCCGCTCTCGTCTTGCAACCGGCCGAGCAAGTCGAACACCGCGGCCGCGACGGTGACGTCGAGCGCGGTCGTCGGCTCGTCGGCGATGAGGAGCTTCGGACCGCACGCGATCGCCATCGCGATCGAGGCGCGCTGACGCTCGCCGCCGGAGAGCTGGTGCGGATACGAGCGCACTCGCAGGCTGGGATCCGCGACACCGACCTTCTCCAGCAACTCGACGGCGCGCGCGTCGGCTGCGGAGCGTTCCATTCCGCGTTGGTACCGCAAGGTCTCCGCGATCTGCTCGCCGACCGTGAAGACCGGGTTGAGGGCCGTCGACGGTTCCTGGAACACCATTCCGATCTCTCGTCCACGCACGGCGCGCATCTCTGCGTCGGACAAGGAAAGCAAGTCGCGCCCCTCGAACTCGATCGATCCCGACACGATTCGGCCGGGCGGACTGACGAGGCGGAGGATCGACAGCGCGGTCGCGCTCTTCCCGCAGCCCGACTCCCCGACAAGACCGAGCGTCTCGCCTTCGTTCACCGAAAGATGGAGTCCGTCGACCGCTTTGACGGTGCGGCCGCGACTCTCGAACCACGTCGAGAGACCGCTGACGGACAGCAGCACGGCGTCGCCGCGTGTGTGCGAGCGCTTCGAGGCGTCGGCGTGTCGCTCCGCGCTCAACGCGTTCCCTCCACGCGCGGATCGAGCGCGTCGCGCAGACTTTCGCCGAGCAGATTGTACGCGACGACCGTGACGAAGATCAGAAGCCCGGGGAAGACCTGCAGCCACCAGTGATCGGCGCTGTGCGACTCGCTGGCGAGCGCACCCCACGAAGGGATCGGATGTGCGATGCCGAAGCCGAGGAACGAGAGCGCCGACTCCACGAGCACGCCCGACGCCACGGCAAACGCACCCGCGACTAGGACAGGACCGAGCGCGCTCGGGAGCATGTGCACGAAGACGATGCGCGTGTGCGAGAAACCGAGCGCCTTCGCGGCGAGCACGAACTCCTGCTCGCGCAGCCTGAGGAACTCGGCGCGCACGAGCCTCGCGATGCCCGTCCAACCGACGAGCGCGATCACGGCCGCGATCGCGAACAGCGGCGGCACGACCGACGGATCGGCGAACGCGACGGCGATCAAGATGAGGAAGAACGCCGGGAAGCACAGCACGACCTCGATGACGCGCGAGATCAGGAGATCGACGACACCGCCGCAGTAACCGGCAAGCGCGCCGACGAGCGTTCCGATCACGATGAGGAAGAACGCCGAAACGAGACCGACGACGAGGCTGACGCGTCCACCCCACACCATCCGGACGAAGAGATCGCGACCGACCGAGTCGGTCCCGAGTGGATGTC
>JANLUN010000287.1:0-2982 GCA_031363505.1 Planctomycetota bacterium
CCGCGCGCGCGCGCGAACTTCAGGTGTCGGATCACGTCCGCTGGCTCGGCAACCGGGAGGATCTTCCCGAACTGCTCAGCCTCGCGGACCTCTTCGTCACTGGGACGCGGTTCGAAGGGCTCGGGCTCGCCGCCGTCGAAGCGCAGCATGCGGGCCTCGCGGTCGTGGGGTTTCGCGTCAGCGGCATCCGCGATGTCGTCGTCGATGGCGAGACCGGCATGCTCGTCCCCGACGGGGACGTGCGCGCGCTCGCGGGCGCCGTGCGCGCCTTGCTCGCGGATCCCCCGCGGCGAGCGCGGATGGGCGCCGCGGGGCGCGTGCACAGCGCACGCTTCGAGGTCGAGCATGCGTGTCGCGCGACGGAAGAGATCTACCGTCGCGTCAGCGCGTCCTGACCCGCACCAGTCCGAGCAACGCGGCGAAGTCCGCGCGTGTGGGAAAGAACAGCTCGGCCAGCGAAACACCTGTGAGACGGCGGTACGCCATCGACATCCACACACCGAACAACGCGTAACACACGAGCGACGAGCACGCCGCGCCGATCGTGCCGTAGCGCGGTATCCAGACGAGGTTGAGCGCGACGTTGACGAGCAGCGCGCCGATCGCCGCGATCGAACCCGTGGCCGGATAGCCGCGGCTCAGGATGTCGCTGTTGCACAAGATGCCGACGTTGCCGACGAGGAGTCCGGGGAGGAACAGCGCGAGCAGCGTGGCGGCCGAGTCGAACTCGGGGCCGAAAAGGATCGGCACGAAGAGCTGCGCCAGCGCGACTGCGACGAGCGCCAGCGGCGCCATCACGAGCACGAACGTCCGCGTCACGCGCGGCGTGACCCGCGCGGCGTCGGCTTCACTCTTGGCCATGATGCGCGGTGCGAATGCGCGCTCGACCGACCGCCCGAAGAGCTGGAAGAGGAGCGAGAGCGACGTGGCGAGCGAGTAGACGCCCACGTCGCGCAGGCTGCAGTTCGCGCGCACGAGGAAGAGATCGGCGCGGAAGAGCAGGAAGAGCGCCAGGCTCGACGGAAACGAGCGCAGGCCGAACCCGAACGCGTCGCGCATGAGCTGACGATCGACGCGCGCGATCGGGCCGGTGCGACGGAGCACGACCCAGATCGCCGCCAAGTCCTGGATCAGGAACGAGAGCACCCAGGCCCACATCGCCGATGCGACGTTCGCTCCGTTCCACACGAAAAGAAGCGGCAGGAGGGCGAGTCCGAGGACCGACTGGAACAGCTTGAGCGCATTCGAGGCGCTGATCGCGCCGATTCCCGTCAAAAACATCGCGACGTACTGATCGATCACGAGCAGGGGGATCGAGAGGACGGCGAGCTCGAGCGCGATGCTCCCCTCGGGCGCGCCGATGAACGCGGCGAGTGGTGCGCGCACGCTCCACAGAATGGCGCTGGCGAGCGTGCCCGTGCCGAGCGCGACCCACAGGGCATTCGTAGCGACGGCCGCCGCGACGCGTCCATCCTTCGCGACTTGACGTAGCGCGGCCGTCCCGAACCCCAGACCCGCGACGACGACGGCGGTACTTGGAATCAGGACGAGCAATCCGTATTCGCCCCGACCCTCGGCGTGCAACACGCGCGCGAGCACGGTGGCGACGATCACCTGGACGACCGCCTGCAGCGCTTGCGCGACGAACGTCGAAATGCTGTCGCGAAGGAATCCCAAGGCGTTGGTCCTGCGCCGGACGATAGCGCTGCGCGTGCCTGAACCCTATCCTTCCCGCCCGACTTGCGGCGACCGGCCACCGCAGTTTCGGGTCGACGAGGGGAAGGAGCTCAACTCGCGCCTGCCGCGCGCCCGAAAGGAATTCCCTGGGTCCGCCTCACCGCCCTGCGGCGGCGGATCGGACCGTTCCCCCTGATGACCCGTCGATCGCTATTCGTGTGCGGCATCTTGCTCGCAGTGTCCGCGTGCGCCTCCGATTCGAAGGTGCGCCTCGACGAACCGTATTCTCCGCCGCTCGCGCGCGCGCTCGAGTCGCGCAGCGAGTTCGCTCCCGGCGACGCGATCGAGGTCGAGTACAGCCGCAATTTTCCAGCGATCGAGGCCTACCCGCTGGGCGTCGGCGACGAGCTCGAGATCGAGGTGTACAGCCACCCCGACCTCTCCCTCACGACGACGGTCGCCCCCGACGGCACGATCAGCTACCACCACATCGGCACGATCCCCGCGGCCGGACGCACGATCGAAAACCTGCGCGCGCACTTGGCGCAGGCGCTCGCGGCGGTCGTTCCGAATCCGGTCGTGTCCGTGTTCCTGAAAGAGAGCGACGTACGTGTCGCGCGCTTTCTCGAGCTTTTGCTGCGCCATCCAACCGGCGCGCTCCGCGAAGTGCGGATCGGCACCGACGGGACCGTCTCGCTGCCCGGCATCGGGCGCGTGTCGATCGCCGGCCTCACGGCGGAGCAGACGCAGAACCTGCTCAACGAGCGCCTGCACGGGGCGCTGCCGACGCTCTCGGTCTACGTCGCGCTCAAGACTCAGGCGGACGACGTCTTCACGGTGTGGGGCGAGGTCATGAAACCCGGACGCTATGCGATGCAGGGCCAGCTGACGCTGCTCGATGCGCTCGCGATCGCGGGCGGCGCGACCCCGTACGCCGAGCTCGACAAGATCGTGTTGATGAACTACCCCGTGAACGGCGAGCCCGCCGTCGCGCAGGTGTACAACCTCGCGGACGCACTCGAGCACGGCCAGTCGCTGGCGGGCGTGCTCATCCGGCCGCGTGACGCGGTGCTGGTGATGCGCTCCGGCATCGGCGACGTGAACACGTGGATCGATCAATACATCCGCCGCAACTTGCCGTTCAACGTCGGGCTCACGTACCGCCTGAACCCGTAGTGAACCCATGCCTGAGCTGAAGCGAGAAGTACGCAGATCGGACGGCATGCGCCGCATCGTGCGCACGCTGTTCGAGTGGCCCGGCACCGCGCTGGCGTTCTTCGTGATCTTCTTCGGGTTCTTGATGTT
>JANLUN010000827.1:0-1554 GCA_031363505.1 Planctomycetota bacterium
TGGATGAGCCACGGCGACCAAGTCACGCGCTTGCCGCACGGCTTCCGCGTGTACGGCAGCTCCGATACATGTCCATTCGCCGCGGTCGGCGATCCCGCGCGCGGATTCTTCGGTGTGCAGTTCCATCCCGAGGTCAGCCACACGCTGCGAGGCAGCGAAGTCCTCGCGAACTTCCTCTATCGAGTGTGCGGCCTCGCCGGCGATTGGCGGCCGGATTCCATCGTCGAGCGCGAGGTCGCGAAAGTGCGCGCCGCCGTCGGCGACGACGGCGAAGTCGTGCTCGGCCTTTCGGGCGGCGTCGACAGCTCCGTCGCGGCGATGCTGATCCACAACGCGATCGGCGCGCGCCTCCACTGCATCTTCGTCGACAACGGGCTCCTGCGGCACGGCGAGCGCGCGGTCGTCGAAGAGACGTTCGCCGAGCACTTCAAGATGGACCTCGTCGTCGTCGACGCGTCGGAGCGCTTCCTCGCGAGCCTCGCCGGCGTCACCGACCCTGAAGTGAAGCGCAAGATGATCGGTCGGGATTTCGTCGAGGTCTTTCAGAAGGAAGCGAAGCGCTTCCGGCGCGCGAATCACCTCGCGCAGGGCACGCTCTATCCCGACGTGATCGAGTCGGTGAACGTGCACGGCGGCAACACCGCGGTGATCAAGAGCCATCACAACGTCGGCGGATTGCCGAAGGACATGGGGCTCAAGCTCGTCGAGCCGCTGCGCGAGCTCTTCAAGGACGAAGTGCGCGCGATCGGACGCCACCTCGGACTCGATGCGCGCATCGTCGAGCGACAACCGTTCCCCGGCCCAGGCCTCGCGGTGCGGATCGTCGGCGAGGTGACGCCGGAGCGGCTGACGATCCTGCGCGCCGCGGACCGCATCGTGACGAGCGAAATCGAGAAGGCCGGCGCGCACCAAGGCCTCTGGCAGTACTTCGCGGTGCTCCTGCCGGTGAAGTCCGTGGGCGTGATGGGCGACGGCCGCACGTACGAAGCGACGTGCGCGCTGCGCCTCGTCGAGAGTCAGGACGGCATGACCGCCGATTGGCACTACCTCGACGCGGAGCTCCTGCGCAAGATCTCGAATCGCATCTGCAACGAAGTGCGCGGGATCAACCGCGTGGTGCTCGACATCTCGAGCAAGCCGCCCGCGACCATCGAGTGGGAGTGAGCGGGGCGGGCGCGCGGCCGAGCGCCGCGCTACGCTGGATCCCGTGCCCCACGCGTTCTCGCGCACCCTCCGCTCCCTCGACGCCGACCGCTCGCGACGCGGCGCGTGGATCGCGGCGCTCGCGGTGCTGCTCCTCGGACTCTGGACCGTGTGGCTCGTATTCGCACGCGTTCCCGTTTTTGCCGCGAGCCGCGAAGCGCGTCTCGTCACTGAGCGCGCCGTCTACGCGCTCGCGTCGCCTGTCGCCGCGCGCGTCGAGCGCGTTGCAGTCACGCTGAACCAGCCGGTCGAGGCGGGCGCCGTCCTGTTCCAACTCGACGATCGCGCCGCCCGCATCGCGCGCGACGAAGAGCTCGCGCGCGCAGCCGCGCTCGAGCGCCGCATCGCGGG
>JANLUN010000831.1:0-3707 GCA_031363505.1 Planctomycetota bacterium
CTCGACATCCTGCACAGCAACACGCTCTCGGACGTCGGCCGTATCGAGTCCGCGCGCACCTACATCACGCGCGCGTTCGAGCTCGCGCAGCAGCCCGAGGTCGTGTCGGTCGCGCCCGCGTTGTGCAGCGAGGTGCTGCTCTCGAAGGGCCTTCTCGAAGGCGACGCGGGAGATACCGACGCCGCGCTCGCCACGCTGGACGATGCGGCAGCGCGTTTCGACGCGGCGCGCGATCCGCGCGGCGTGGCCTGGGCAGAAAAGAATCGCGGGTATGTGCTCGAAGGAGCGGGTCGACACGCAGAGGCTCTCGAAGCGTTCGAGCGCGCAGAGGCGTACGGCGAACGCGAGGACCTGCCGTTCCTCGCCGGGTGGAGCGCGATGGGACGTGCCGAGAGTGCGATCCATCTCGACCCGGTGCCGCGAGCGATCGAGGAGTGGCTCCGGGCCGCCGAGCGCTGCGCGGAACGTCTGCGCAGCTGGCACTTGTCGTGGCGGCTCGAGGCGCTGCGCGGCAAGCTCGCGGCCTCGCGTGGAGACGATCGAGAGGCGCTCGTCCATCTTGGGCGCGCCGTCGACTCGATCGAGAAGTTGCGCCGCCGGCTGAGCTCGCCCGCGCTGCTCGTGCACTATCTGCGCGACAAGTCCGATCCTTATCGCGACGCCGCGTTTGCCGCCGCGCGCAGCGGTGCGATCGGCGACGCGTGGCGCTACGCCGAGATGCTGCGCGCGCGCGTGTTGTCGGAGCTGCGTGCCCGAGGCGTTGGGGGCACTGGGACCGGTGCGAGCCTGCGCGCCGATCCGCGCGTCGCCGCCGCGCGCCGTGCGCTCGCGCAGACGGAAGCGCTGGCGCGCGCGGACGACGGATCACGGCACGTGGAGTTCTCGGAGCGAATCCGCGCCGCGGAGGCCGATCTCGAGCGCACTTTGCTCGAAGCCGAGCTCGCCGCGCCGAACGCCGCGCGCCTCGCGGGTGAGAGCGCGGCACCCTTCGACGCAGAGGCTCTGCGCGCCCGCCTGGCTATGAGAGGACTCGACTCGCTGGTCGAGCTCGTGGTCGGTGAAACCGAGACGTGGGCGCTCGTGCTGACCGGCGCGCGGAATTTCGCCCTGCGACTCTCGATCGGACGCACGGCGATCCGCGAGCGGGTCGAGCGCATTCGCGATCCGATCGAAGCGGTGCGCATCGGCACGCTCGACCTCGCAAACCTGGGCTTCGACGACCGCGCCGCGCGCGAGCTGTACGACGGCTTGCTGCGGCCGCTCGAGCCGATGATCGGCGAGCATACTGGGCTCGTGCTCGACAGCGAGCTCGCGAGTCTGCCGTTCGAGCTCCTCGTCACCGGAGGCGAGGGCACGCCAGTGGATCCGAGCCGACCGTTCGCGCACTTGCGCGGGTTGCGTTTCGCCGGCCATGAGCGTGCATTCGTGTACTTGCCGAGCGCGCGCGCGCTGCAGTCGGAAGCGAACAAGGCGCACGAGGCGGAGAGCGGCGCGCTGATCTGCATGGCTCCGCAGTCGCGTGGATTGACGAGCACGAGCGCCGAAACGTCGGCGCTCGCGGAGAGCACCGAGCCGATCTTCCAACCGACGCGAGTGCTCTCGGCTCCCAGCGTCGCCGAAGTGCGCCAGCACGCGGCCTCGGCGCGCTATCTCCATTTCGCAGCGCACGGCGTGCTCGCAGCAGACGGCGCGGCGAGCTCTCACATGCTGTTCGGCGAGCGCGGCGACGAGCGACTCGAGGCGTCGGAGATCGAGTCGCTCAGCCTCTCGGCCGAGCTCGCGGTGCTGTCGGCTTGTCACAGCGGCGAAGGACCGGCGTGGTCGGGCGAAGGATTGCTCGGGCTGACACGCAGCTTTCTCGCCGCCGGTGCGCGCCAAGTGCTCGCGAGCGCGTGGGCCGTCGAAGATCGAGCGGTCGGCGAGTGGATGATCGTCTTCTACCGCGAGCTCGGACGCGGAGCCGCCGCGATCGACGCGAGCCGCGCCGCACGGCTCGCCGTCTTCGCCAGCGACGACCCACGCGGCTTCGCGCGCGCTCACCCGTATTTCTGGGCGGCGTGGGTGCTGCACTGCGGAGAGTGAGACGAGCGGCGATCCGGCGACTGCGCGAAGCGATCGCCGCAGCGCGCCCTCCGGCGCGTCGGCTATTCACGGATGCGCGATTACGACCAGCGTCCGCGCTCGCCGCAACGCGCATCGCAGCGATTGCTCGAGCGTCGCCGGATCGAGCGCCGCGAAGCTCTCGTCGAGCACGACGAGCTCACTCTCCTGCAAGAGCGCGCGCGCCATGAAGAGCCGGCTGCGTTCGCCGTGCGAGAGCTGCCAACCGCTCTCGCCCACGATCTCGTTCATCCCGGCCGGCATGCGCGCGAGCAGGTCCGATAGACCGAGCTCGCCGCGCCGCGCTTCGGTCACTCGGCATCGCGTTTGTTCTTACCGGGGAGACGCTGCCGCGCAGACGACTTCGACAATTGCTTCTCGTCCGACACGAGCCGCCGCTCGACCCTGCGCACGTCCTCGGCCGGCGGAAGCACTTCCGGTTTGATTCCGCGTTTTCCGAGCACTTCGCGGACCTCGGTGTTGTTCGTGACGTGCTCGTCGCCGATCGAGTTCTCGCTGCGAAGATCCTTCTCCTTGGTGTTGTGGATCGTGATCTCGTTGGCGAAGTCCTTGGCCTTGATCGTGATCGTCGGGAGAAAGTCGGCCAACGGCCGAGCTTCGGGAACGCCGAGCCGGTCCTTCATCTCACGCGTCGTGAGGCCGCCGAAGAGCGCCTCGTCCCCCTTGCTGCGGATGCGTGCGAAGCTCTGCCCCTCGCGCAGCCGCTCGAAGATCACTTCCGACAGATCCTTCTCGCTCGCCGCGAGCCGCAGCCGAGCGCGGACCCGCTCGCGCTCGGCGAGTCGCGCCTCGATCAACTCCTGCCTTCGAGTCTGAACGGCGAAGTAGGTCTGGGCGAAGGCGATCGCTTCCTTGCGCGGATCACCATTCTGGGCCAGCAAGTAGGCTGCGTAGCGGGTGAGGGCCACGTCCTCGACTGCGCGCCGGGCCCCGGAGCCGAGAGGGACCATTTTCGTGACCTCACGAAAATGGTCGTCGACCGCCTGGCCCGCCCTTTCGCAAGCGGTACGGGCGCGGTCGAGCAGCGTTGTGAAGTTCTCCCAGCGCTCGTAGCCAAGGAGCGGCTGCAGTTCGCGTGCAAACCAGAATTCGACCTCGCCCTCATTGCGAGCGATGGCTTCGAACTCTGCGAGCGGGTTGGCGATCGTGTCGGAGTTCATACGGGCAAACCTGGGGTGTTCTTCTGACGGTCGGTCGGAACTTCGAGCTCTCCGGTTGGGAGCGCGGCGGCTAGGAGAGCTACCGGCAGATTCCTCAGCTGTGTCCTCTCGCGGACGGCTCCCGGAGACTCCGTCGCCCCGTCGTTGGTTACCGTCAGATCCGTGATCCGATCGATCGAAAGATCGAACCGCGTCGACTTCAGGTCCTTCTCTCCAATCCAGACCCTACCCGCGCATGACGGGCAGGCGTGCGCGCGCAAAGACCCTGGCCACGACCACCCGCTCACGGATGCGCGATTACGACCAGCGTCCGCGCTCGCCGCAACGCGCATCGCAGCGATTGCTCGAGCGTCGCCGGGTCGAGCGCCGCGAAGCTCTCGTCAAGCACCACGACCTCACTGTCCTGCAGGAGCGCGCGCGCCATGA
>JANLUN010000849.1:0-2810 GCA_031363505.1 Planctomycetota bacterium
GCGCCGGCCGTCGCCAGTTCACCCATGCACTTGCCGATTGCGCCGACGAAGAAACCGCAGGGCGTGTACGTCGGAACGATCCCGGCATCGGGCACGCTCGAAACTTCGTTGGCGCTCGGTCCGCTTCCGCTGAGCACGGCGTCGATGTGGTTGAAGCTTCGGACGCTGTTCGTCGACACGAACGACGCGACGTTCTACGGCAACAGCTTCGTCCTCATCGTGCTCGATTCGTCGTACTGAGCGCGCGGTCACTCGAATCGACGGGTCGAGTCGGCCGACGATTCAACGTGATCCGTCCAGGAGCGCTCTGACAAGGCCCAAGTACCTGCCGCGGAACTCCGAGCCCCATATCGCAGCGTCGATGTCTGCGAGGGCAAGATTGGCATTCGCTGCGGTGGTCAGCTCGATGGAGTCAAGGTGCTGGTTGTGCGCCGTGCAGTCGTCCATCGAGAATCTGACACCAGAGGCGTCAGTCGGAGCGATCTGGATGCAGACCCAGCTGACCGAGCCGTCGGCGATGTGCATCGATCCGAATCGCGCCGCCCGGGCGGTCGCGTCGATCCTCTGAATGAGACGCCGAGCGGCCGTATCGGCTTGCGGCAGGAAACCGGGCGGGTAGGGTCCATACATCGCCGCGATGGCAAGACGCCGCAGTCGTCCGAGATCGACGCGGATCTGGTATTGGACACGCAGCAGCGCGCGCAGGAACTCGCGTGCTTCCGCATGACTCAACGTCGTCGTGCAGTCCGATGACGAAGCGATCGTCGTCGAGGGTAGCTCGAGCGTCTGCGGGATTGACACGCTCGCGCGTTGGACGCTCGTCGGCGCGAGGGCGAGCATCGCGGCGAGAACTTGGGCGCCGATCGATACGGGTGCGAACATCGGGAAGGCCTCCGGCACGCTTCCGCAATGCCGTGCACGAACGGGGCGGCGAATCCGCGGGAACTCTGCGCTGGACAGTCCGCCGTCGCGGGCGGGCCCGCGCTGGTCAGCGTTCGCGCTGCTCGTCCTCGCTCTCGACGTGCACCTTGTGCATGAGGCGGTGGATCGCCGGGGCAAGGAAGACACTCACGCTCGTCAGGAACGCCACGCCGCTGAAGAGCGCGTACGCCGACTCGAACCACTTGCCCGCGGTCGTCGTGATCGGATCGACCGGACCCATGCCGCTCAGGATCATCGACGCGTTCACGAGTGCATCGAGCCATCCGAGCTCGCAGAACCCGCGGTAACCGAGCACGCCGAGTCCGAGCGAACCGAGCAGGATGACGAAGGCCGCCGCCGCACTTCGCAGCAGTCGCGCGACGAACAACCGCTTGGGAAGCAGCGGTTCCGTGCGGTGTTCGAAGGTGATCACGCGAGCGCATGGTAGCGGGGCAGGGGCGTGCGCCACGGCGTTTGACGCGCCGAACCGCTCGCTGTACAACTCTCGCCCCACTTTCCGAATTGCGTGGGCCTCTCGCCGGCACTGGGCGGGGCCAGAACCATCCGCATGACACGAGCACAGGGCAAGGAGGCGCCGTGAGCGCCAAGCAATCGAGCGCGACCAGCGCTCCGTCCTCCGGCACGAGCGTGGTCATCCTCGCCGCGGGCCTGGGGAAGCGCATGAAGAGCGCGCGCCCGAAAGTGCTGCACCCGGTCTGCGGACGGCCGCTGCTCGCGTGGGTCGTCGACCAAGCGCTGTCCCTATCGCCGTCGCGCATCCTCGTCGTCGTCGGTCACGGACAAGAAGAAGTCGAACGCGCACTTCAATCGTCCGGTCAGCTCGCGCGCGTGACGCTCGTTCGTCAGGAACCGCAGCTCGGCACCGGTCATGCGCTTCAGTGCTGCATCCCCGCGCTCGGCAAGGATCCCGGTCGCGTCGTCGTGCTCTACGGCGACATGCCGCTTCTCGAAGCGGAGAGCCTCACCGAGCTCGTCTCCGCGCACGCGGAGAGCGCCGCCGACGGAGTTGCGCTCCTCACCGCTTTCCCCGACGACTCGCGCGGGTTCGGACGCATCGTGCGCAGCGAAGACGGCATGGGCGTTCGCGCGATCGTCGAGGAGAAGGACGCCACCGTCGCGGAACGCGCCATCGGCGAGGTGAACCTCGGCGTGTACGCGTTCCACGGCGAAGCGCTGCTCAACGCGTTGCCGAAGCTTCAGAACAAGAACAAGCAGGGCGAGTTCTACCTGACCGACGTGATCGGCATGTTCGTGAAGGAGAACCGTCCCGCAGTCGCGGTCGAGCTCGAGAATCCGGCCGAAGCGATCGGCGTCAACACGCTCGCGGATCTCGCCGAAGCGCGCTGGGCGCTGCAGGTGCGCATCCTCGAGGAGCACCTCGCGAACGGCGTGTACATCGAGGATCCGTCGACGACGTACATCGACCACGGCGTGGAGATCGGTGCCGGCTCGACGATTCTTCCGTGCACCGTGATTCGCGCGGGCGTCAAGGTCGGAGCCGGTTGCGAAGTCGGGCCGTTCACGCATCTGCGCGCCGGTACGGTGCTCGAGGACGGCGCGGAAGTCGGCAACTTCACCGAAGCGAAGAACGCCAAGCTCGGTGCGAAGTCGAAGGCCAAGCACCTCGCGTACCTCGGCGACGTGACCATAGGATCGCGCACCAACATCGGCGCCGGGACGATCTTCGCGAACTACGACGGCAAGAAGAAGCATCCCACGGTCGTCGGCGACAATGCCTTCGTCGGCAGCGGCACCGTCGTCGTCGCGCCCAACACGATCGGCGCCGGCGCGACGACGGGCGCGGGTGCGGTCGTCACGCGCGACTCCGGTGTCGGCGACGGACAAGTGTGGGTGGGCGTGCCCGCGCG
>JANLUN010000017.1:0-2337 GCA_031363505.1 Planctomycetota bacterium
GAGCTGAACGCGCTGTGGGAACTCGAGTGTGCGGCGCTGCGTCTGGGTGTCGCGCCAGACCAGCACGCACCTCTCGTCGAAGCCATCCGCGCCGCGAGCACGCGGCCATGGTTTGCGCGCCAGCCCTACCAAGCCAGTCCCGCCGATTCCGAGTGGGTGCATTGGTACCCGCGCGTGATGGCCAGCGACCCGGGGCCCGCGCTCCAGCGCCTGGAGCTCCCCATGCTTTGGCTCTACGGCGCAAGCGATACCCAATCCGACGTCGCGCGCAACGTCGAGCACCTGAGCGTGCTCGCGCGCGACGCTCGAAAGCCGTGGTCGCTGCACGTCTTCCCGCGCGGGAACCACGGGATCAGCGTGCCGATCTGGAGCGGGGTGAAGGATGGACCGGCGACGATGGCCGGCGGTTACTTCGAGACGCTGCGCGGCTGGCTCGAACGCGAGGTTGCGCGTGCGCTCGCTTCGGGCTCGCGCCCGGCCTCCAGTGGTGGACGATGAAGACCGCTTCGACTCTCAATTCGTCGAATGGGCTCAACGGTCTACTGGACTCGCGAGCCACGCGCGCACTTGGGCGCGCTCGCCTACGGATACAGCCGGTTCAGCATGCGCGGAAACGGGCTCGCCTCGCGCACGTGCTCGATGCCGCACATCCAGGCGACGGTGCGCTCGAGTCCTAGGCCGAAGCCCGCGTGCGGCACGCTGCCGTAGCGGCGCAGGTCGAGGTACCACGCGAACGCTTCCTCGGGCAGCTTGTGTTCGCGGATGCGTCCGAGCAGCAACTCGAGATCGTCCTCGCGCTGGCTGCCGCCGATCAGCTCGCCGACGCCTTCGCTGCCGAGCACGTCGACGCACAAGCACTTCGTCGGGTCGGCGGCGTCGCGCTTCATGTAGAACGCCTTCACCTCGGCGGGATAGCGGTGCACCATCACCGGGCGGTCGTACAGGTTCGAGATGATCGTCTCGTCGGGCGCGCCGAAGTCATCGCCGTACTTGAACGTCGATTCGGGATTCTTCGCGAGGATCTTGGCTGCCTCGTCGTACGACAGGCGCGGGAACGGCGAGCGGATCGCTTCGAGCTTCGTGAGGTCGCGCTCGAGCGCGAGCAGCTCCGGCCGCCGCCGCTCGAGGACCGATGTTGCGACGGCGACGAGCATGTCTTCCGCGAGCTGCATGATGTCGTCGAGCGTCGCGTACGCGACCTCGGGCTCGAGCATCCAGAACTCGGTCAAGTGCCGGCGCGTCTTCGACTTCTCCGCGCGGAACGTCGGGCCGAAGCAGTACACCTTGCCGAGCGCCATCGCCGCCGCCTCGGCGTACAGCTGGCCCGATTGCGTCAAGTACGCCTTCTCGTCGAAGTACTCGACCTCGAACAAGTTGGACGTCCCCTCGCACGCGGCCGGCGTGAAGATCGGTGAATCGACGCACACGAACCCGCGCTCGTCGAAGAACGTGCGCAGCGCGGTGATCACTGCATCGCGAATCCGCATGATCGCCCACTGCCGCTTGCTGCGCAGCCACAGGTGGCGGTGGTTCAGCAGGAAGTCGGGGCCGTGCTCCTTCGGCGTGATCGGATATCCGTCGACCGATTGAACGACATGGCCTCCGCTCACGCCCATCTCGAATCCGCCCGCGGCGCGCGGCTCGGCTTTCACCTCGCCGGTGAGCACGAGACTCGACTCTTGTCCGGCGCGACCGACGGCATCGAACAGCTCCTCGGGAACGCCGCCCTTGAACACGACGCACTGCACGATCCCGGTGCCGTCGCGCAATTGAACGAAGTGCAGCTTGCCCTTCGAGCTCTTGTTGTAGAGCCAACCTTGCAACGTGACGGTCTGTCCGACGTGCTGTCCGAGGCGTTCGACGGTGGTGATCGTGCTCATGAGATGTGTCTTCGTCGGTGCTTCCGATGCTCCGGTCTTTCGTTCGATGCGGTGCGCGCGTTCGCTGTCACTACGGAAACGCCGAGTACGCGGCTTGGATCTGCACGTCCGTCAGCACGCCGCGCCGCACGCTGACGCGCCCTTTGCACAGCGCGCCGTCGCGCCGCGCCTCGATCACGATGTCGCCGTCGCCGTCGACCATGCGGGCGACGTCCGCGTTCGGCGTGACGATCTGCACGCGTTCGTATCCGAGCGCGAGCAGCCGCGTCACCACGCGATCGGTCAGCGCATTCGCCCCGCCGCTATGAAGCGCGATCGCGCTCGATCCGCCTTTCGTCGCGGCCGCGGATTCGACGACGGCGATCAACCGCTCCTCGACGCGCTTCTGCCCGTCGCGGATGTCGATGAGGACGTGCTCCAGCCGGCGCAGATCGAGATCGCCGCCGCCCTGCGCGAT
>JANLUN010000030.1:0-2811 GCA_031363505.1 Planctomycetota bacterium
ACCGCGATCTGCGAGACGAGGTAGAGCCCGCTGACGCTGCAGAGCCGCCAGAGGCGTGCGTCGCGCAGCGTGTACTCGACGTCGTGGATCTCGCCCTCGTGCGTCGGCGCCTCGCGGACGGCCACGGCGCCGACGACCGCGAAGGCGAGGCAGAGGCCACCGAGAAACGCGAACGCGTTCGCGACGCTGAAGAGCGGGAGGACGAGCGCGCCGACGACCCCGCCGATCGGGACCGCCGCCTGCCGGATCCCGAGCGCGAAGCCCCGCTCGGAGGCGCCAAACCAGCCCATCACGGCGCGCCCAGGTTGATGCCGCCGACCCGCTCGCACTCGCGCGTCATGCGCCGGATGTCGGACTGGACGAGACCCTGGACTCGACGTGCGATCGGTCGGCGCATGGTTCTTCTCGATGCTCGAGTTTGGGTAGCCTATCCGACCGCACTCGTGATGGCCCGACAGAAGACCGACGGATCCCTCGCGCGGCCCATCGAAATCCGCGTGCTGCAGCGCGACGACTGGAAGCTCGTCGCGCGCCTCTTCGGAACGAACGGAGCCTGCGGCGGTTGTTGGTGCATGTGGTGGCGCGTCGAACGCGGCGGAAAGACGTGGGAGGACGCGAAGGGCCCGAAGAATCGCGCGCGCCTCGCACGCGCCGTGCGCGCCGGCAATGTGCACGCGGTGCTGGCGATGGACGGCGCGGATCCCGTGGGATGGTGCTCGTTCGGACCCCGCGAATCGTTTCCGCGCCTCGCGAACTCGCGTGTACTGCGCCGCGAGTCGCCTCCCGGTACCTGGTGCATCGTGTGCTTCTTCCTTCCTGCTCGATGGCGCGGAGCGGGACTCGCGACGAGACTCCTCGACGCGGCGACGGAGCGCGCGCTCGAGCTCGGCGCTCTCCAGGTCGAAGGTTTCCCAGTCCCCGCCATGTCGAACGGTGAGCCCGTGCCGGCGGCGTTCGCGTGGACGGGCGTGCCGGCGCTCTTTCGCAAGGCGGGCTTCCATTCCCTGCGGCGCGCACCCGGTCTGCGTCCGATCTGGGTACGGGACGCGTAGCCGCCATGGAGAGAAAGTCACAACGGAACGAGACGACGCGCACGATGTGGTGGATACGCACGGTTCGATGGCTCACGATCGCGCTCTGCGCGTGTGTCCTCCACTCGAGCGAGGTCCGCGCGCAAGACAACGGCAAGAAGGACAATCAGAAGCTCGTCGCGCGTCTCGAGCTCGCGGCGCCGGCGATCTCGCCGCTGCTCCTGCACGGCACGATCCCGATTCCGAAGAGCATCTACCCGCGCGCCGATGGCCGCTCGCCGTTCATCATCGAGAGCCACGCCCCGGGCCGGCCGCTCATCCCCGCTCAAGTCGCGATCGTTTCTCGGTATCCGACCGGCGAAGCGGACGTCGTCGAGATCACGGCGCCCGTCGAGCTCTCCGCCGACGAACGCCCCGGCTCGCGTATCTTGTTCAACGTGTACCTCGAACCACGCGGAGTGGCGAACGCACAATCACCGGTGCTCGAGCCGCGCGTCGCGGAGCTCTTCACCCCGACGAACAAGTTTCGCATCGGTCTGCGCACGCGCGACGTGTACGGCAACCGCTACTGGGCGGACTTCTCGGGGGATCCACAAGGCCGCAGCTTTGGCAGCGAGCGACTCCTCGAGACCGGGCCGTATTCACGGCAACGGCGCATCTATTCGACGCTCGTTCCCGTCGTATCGCCGGCCGCGCAAGGAACGCCGCTCCCGCACCTGATGGGAGCGCACGCGTACATCACCGAGCGTGCGATCGATCCGCTCGTGCGCCTCGATCTGCGCGTCAACAATGGCGCGGTCGCGGGCAGTGGCGCGGAGCAACCGAACGAGAGCGTGCTCGGCATGGTGTATTGGGAAAGCCTCGAGCTCGTCGTGCCGCGCGGCTGGAACGTCGTGCCCGAAGTGCGCGATCCGTTCTTCGGCGATCCGTACGACGAGGGCGAGGTGCGCGTGTTCCCGATCGTGAAGCCGCTGCCGGACGGCAAGCTGCACATGATGGGACCGCAGGCGCAATTCGCACGCCGCCTCGTGCTCGTCCCGCCTGGCGAGGAGTCCCGCGCGCGCGAGGAACATGCGAACGCCGGGCTCGGGTTCAGCGCGCGCGGACAAGGACTGTGGTCGTGGTTCGAGGCGTCGACCGCGCGCTACTTCCCGCGCCGCGACGTGTTGGCCAGCGTCGACTTCGTAAAGCGCGCGAAGAAGGCGGGCAAGGCCGCCGTGCGCGCGCAGGACGCGGCCGACTTGGCGTCGCTGCGCGAAGCGCTGAACACGGGCACGAAGCACGGTTGGTACGTCGAGTCGGGAGTGATCGGCTGGGCGCATCCGTGGTTCGTGAAGGAGCAAGGCAGCCCCGGCGGCGAGGCGATCTCCACGTTCGAAGGACACCTGAGCGCCGCGGCCGCGTCGCGCGACGGCTTCACGTACCTGTCACTCCTCCACCGCATGAACGTGTGCCGCCAACCGGAGGCGGCGTACGACAAGCAGGGCGACATCGTCGGCTACCACCGCTGGCTCGACTCGGAAGGCCGCATCCCGTTCGACTTCCGCACGAACGGCGGCGTCGTGATGGCGCCGTTCCGATTGCCGATGAACTGGGGCGCGCCGTGCTCGGAACAGGTGCGCGAGGTCGTGCGGCGCGGAGTTCGCCCGCACTACGACGTGGGCACACCGTTCGAGAAGGACGGCAAGCTGCCCGACAACAGCGGCAACCTCTTGGCGTGGCGCCCGCACGACGACCAGCACATGGTGCGTTACACGAAGAACACGAAGGCGCTCGTGTG
>JANLUN010000129.1:0-4124 GCA_031363505.1 Planctomycetota bacterium
ACGGCGGCGAGGGCGGTGACGGTGATGCCGCCGGCGCGCCGGCCGACATCGGCGCGGCCGACGCAGCTCCGAGCCCGGAACCCGAGGCTGGCGGCGTCGAGAACATGCTCGACGAGCTGGAGCACTACGAGCGCGACAACACGGACGGGTTCCGCCCGCGCGGCAGCGCCGAGGACGCCGACAAGAAGCTCGAAGCGATGGCGAACACGCCGGACGACGAGAAGTCGCTGGCGGAGGATCTACTCGGAGAACTGTCGTTCCTCGAGCTCGACCCGCGCCGCCGTCGCATCGCGGAGTACTTGCTCTACTCGCTCGACGAGCGCGGCTACTTGCGCGCGCCGCTCGAAGAGATCGCGCGTGAGTGCTCGCATCCAGACGCCGTGCGCGTCGAGCCGCGCGTAGACGGCGTCGAAACGCCCGCGGTGACGGACGACGCGGCTGTCGCGACGGAGAAGTCCGTTCATGTGGCGCCTGCGCCGATCGATGCGCCGCACGCGCCGGGCGACACCGAGCCTGCGCCGGCCGAAACCGGCGCGATCGAAGAACATGGACTCGTACCGGAAGTGACCGTTGTGGAGCTCGAGGAAGTGCTGCGCGAGCTGCGCCGCATTTCGCACCCGGCACTCGGCGCGCGCGACTTGAAAGAGTGCTTGCTGCTGCAAATCGACGCACTCGACCCTGAGCAACCGCTGCTGAAGTCGATCGTCGAGAACCATCTCGAAGACTTGGAACAAAATCGGTTGCCGCGCATCGCCAAGGCGACGGGCAAGACGATCGAAGCGGTGAAGCAAGCGCTGGAAGTCTTGCGCACGCTCGACCCGAGTCCGGGTGCCGAATTCGGCGACACGCGCACGAACGTGATCACACCGGACGTGATCGTCGAGGAGATCGACGGTGAGTACGTCGTGCGACTCGATCGCCAGCGCGCGCCAGAACTCGTGCTGACGAGGAACTATCGCAAGATCCTGCAAGACGCGCAGAAGGGCGATGGCACGCGCGAGTGGGTCAAGAAGCGGCTCGAGTCGGCGCGCTGGTTCATCGACGCCATCCACCAGCGGCACAACACGCTGCAGCGCATCGCGATCTCGATCTTCGCGCGCCAACGCGGGTTCCTCGAGCGCGGCGTGCCGGCGTTCAAACCGCTGCGCATGCAAGAAGTCGCCGACGAGGTCGGCGTCCATATCTCGACCGTCAGCCGCGCGGTCTCCGGCAAGTACGCGCAGACTCCGCGCGGGATCTTTCCGCTGAAGTACTTCTTCGCCGGCGGCACGACGAAGGACACCGGCGAAGTCGCGAGCCAAGTCAGCATCAAGCAGCGCATCGCGGACCTCGTCGCGCAGGAAGACGGCGGACACCCGCTCTCCGACGAGGAGCTGGCCGCGCTCCTGGAGGAGAAAGACCACGTCAAGATCGCGCGCCGGACGGTGACGAAGTACCGCAAAGCGCTGAAGATCCCCTCGTCGAACCAGCGCCGGAAGTTCTGAAGTCGCGCGAAATGACAGCGCGCGCGAGTGCGTGCTATCTTCGCGCGCTTTTCCTGCATCCTAAAACTCTCGAGAAGATCCTCCCATGGCCGTCAAGGCGACCGAACTTCGAAAGGGCACGGTGATCATCGGTGAGCGCGGCGCGCTCCTGCTCATCACCGAGTACCACCACCACACGCCCGGCAACTTGCGCGCGGTGATCCACCTGAAGGTGAAGAACATCGCCACAGGCCAGACGACGCCGATGCGCCTCGGATCGAGCGACAGCTTCGAGGTCGCGTACCTCGACAAGAAGAAGGCCGAATACCTCTTCAAGGAGCCGAGCGGCAACTACGTCTTCATGGACCAGGAGTCGTTCGAGCAGTACCCGCTCTCCGAAGAGCTCGTCGGCGACATGATGGGCTTCGTGCGCGAGAACACGGTGATCGACGTCACGTTCCACGAGACGACGCCGGTCGGCGTGGCGCTGCCCGCGAGCGTGACTCTGCGCGTGATCGAGTCCGAGCAAGCAGTCAAGGGCAACACGACGAGCACCGTGAAGAAGGAAGCGGTCGTCGAGACGGGCATGCGAGTGAAGGTGCCGATGCACATCGCCGTCGGCGACGAGATCAAGATCAGCACGGTCGACGGCGAGTTCCAGGGCCGGCAGAACTAGCGGCCCGTCGCGCTGCAGCACTACGGACTACTGCTGCTAGTCACGGCGATACACGCACACCGACAGGTCACGGCTCTCGACGTAGAGCGGGAACTCCTTTAACAGCCGGCAATCGCGCGCGAGCATCTCGCGGAATCGCGCGCGATCCTCGGGACGCCAGTCGAGTAGCTGCTCGGGGTTGAAGATGATCCAGATCGGCCGCGTGTGGCGCGCCCAATGCTCGGGCAGTCCCGCGCGCCAATAATCGAGCCACACGACGTGTACCGGTTGACGCAGATCGGTGCGCAGCGGCGCGAGGTAGTACTCGCCCACCGTCGCTTCCATCCCGATCACGAGATCGTTCGAGCCGCGCTGATTCCAAACGTAATCGTATGCATCACGCCATTGCGGCCGCTCGCCCTTCCGCGTGGTCATGTACAGCATCGTCGTCGCGAGGGCCGGCGCGACGAGGAGCGCCAGGTAGCACCACCCAAGCAGGTTGCGTTTGCCCTCCTGTTCGGCGTCCGCGACCTGCCCGGCGGAAGTTGACCGCCAGCCTTGAACCGGCAACGGCAGGCACGCGAGGACCACGATCCAGGGCAACACGACGAACACGTACTGCGCCGAGACGCGCGCGAGCACGGACATCACGAGCGCCGCCGCCAGCACGAGGATCGCGAAGACGAGCACGAACAGCGGGAACCCCGCGCGCTGTCTCACCGCAATCCAAGTTCCGGCGAGCGCCCCGGTCGCCCACAGCGGCGTCACGTAGAAGCCCGACGTGAGCAGATAGTGCACCGGGCTGCCCGACGACTTCTGGCGCTGATACGTCTCCCACGTGCGGATGACCCAGTCGATCTGCGAGAGCGCGCCAACGATCGCAAGGAGCGCCAAGACGAGCACGGGTTTGAACGCGGGCTTGCTGTCACCCGATGCAAACCACCGGACGAGCCACGGCGCCAAGATCAACGCCGGCAGCACGAGCGCCGCCGACGGATGGAAGAGCGCGGCGACGGCCGCCACCCCGAACCCGACGAGCGTCGGAAGGATGCGGCCGCTCCACAGCCCGCGCAGAACGATCCCCGCGCCGAGGAGCGAGATGAACTGCGCCATCGTGTAGAAGCGCGCGTTCTGCGACCAGTAGACGTGCCATGTGCTCGCGGCGAGGACGAGCGCCGCGGCCGCGGCGCGCCGCGAACCGACGAACGGCCGGAACACGAACCACGTCAGCGGGATCACGCACCAGCCCGCGACGGCCGGCAGAAAGCGCAGCGCGAACTCGTCGGGAATCCCCCCGAGCAACTTCACGGTCGCCGCGATGGCCCAATAGCCGAGCGGATTGTGGATCTCGCCGCCCTCGAGACCGACGTGGATGTCGGTCCAGGTCGCGCTCTCGTCGAACCACAGGCTCCAGTTGCCGAGGCGCAGGAAGCGCACGAGCCCCAAGGCGAGCGCAGCCCACAAAAGCCACGTGGCGACGCGGTCGCGGCCCTGCGCTGGCGCGGGCGCGTCGGCCGAATCGACGGAACGGCGCGCTTTCTCCCCCGCAGGCGAAACCGTTTCAGGCACGCTCACTTCAGCAGGGTTCCACAGCGTGCCGACGAAGGCAACAGACGAGCGGCCCCGGCATCCTTGTCATGCCCGCGGCCGCTCTCGACAATCTCCGCATGCTCCCGTGGATTCGAGCGCTCGGTCTCGCGTGCTGCTTCAGCTCGTGCGCGCTGTTCGGCAAGCCCTACGGCGTGTCGCTCTCGACCGATCCACCCGGCGCGCGCGTGTTCGTCGATCGGAAGGATTCCGGGTTCGTCACCCCGTGCCGGTTGGCCCTCGAGCCCGACGAGTCGTACCTCGTCGACTTCCAGTACCCCGGGTACCAAACCGCGTCGCGCCTCCTCGAATCCGAACGCGATTGGGAAGCGCGTCTCTGGGACGAGATGTACATGACTTCACGCGTGTGGAAGTTTCCGCTGTGGCTGAACCTGGGCGACGTCTTCACGCCTGTGCAG
>JANLUN010000311.1:0-1884 GCA_031363505.1 Planctomycetota bacterium
TCGCCGCCGAGTTCGGCGTGAGCACGAGCCAGGTGACGAACCACCTCGCGTGGGCGCGCCGCGAGTTCAAGAGCGTGCTGCTCTCCGAGCTGCGCTCCACGTGTGTCGACGACGACGAGTTCCACGCCGAGGCGCGCGCCCTGCTCGGCATCGATCCGTCATGAGAGGGCTCTCCGACGCCGCGCTCGGCCATCTGCGTGAGATCGCCGATCGGCCGGACTTCGGATCGACGCGCTACGAGATCAGCGACGAGATCGGACGCGGCGGAATGGGAACGGTGTACCTCGCGCGCGATCGCGAGCTCGAGCGCAGCGTCGCGATCAAAGTCGTCCACGCGCACGCGGTGGACCGCGAGTCGGCGGAGCGCCTGCGCGGCGAAGCGCGCATCCTCGCGCGACTCGAGCATCCCGGGATCGTGCCGGTGTACGACGCCGGAATCCTCGACGACGGGCGCGCGTTTTACGCAATGAAGCACGTCGCGGGTCGAACGCTCGACGAGTTTGCGCGCGAGCCGCAGGACCTGAACGAGCGCTTGCGCGTCTTCGGTCGCATCTGCGAAGCCGTGAGCGCGGCGCATGCGCAGGGCGTGCTGCACCGCGATCTCAAGCCCGACAACGTGCGCGTCGCACCGTTCGGCGAAGTGCTCGTGCTCGACTTCGGCGTGGCGCAACTGCTCGACGCGGCGCGCAGCGAGCACGGCACGATCGCCGGCACGCGCGGATACATGTCGCCGGAGCAACTCCGCGGTGCACCGGAGGCGCTCGACGTTCGTTCCGACGTCTACGCGCTCGGCGCGGTCTTGCGGTTCCTACTCTCCACGACCGACGACGACACTCGTTGGCGATTGCGCCTCGAGGCGACGCGATTCGTGCCGCGCCCGCTGGAAGCGATCGGACGCCGCGCGATGGCGGTGGAGAAGCACGACCGCTACGCGACCGTACCCGAGTTGCAGGACGACGTGCGCCACTACCTCTCCGGGCTACCGGTGTCGGCCTACCGCGAGAGCCTGCCCGGCCGTCTCGCGCGCGTGGCATCCCGTCACAAGACGCCGATCCTGCTCGTCGCCGCCTACTTGGCCATGCGCCTCGCAATCTTCTTTTTCCGCTCGAGTTAAAGAGTCACGCCGCCGCCGCGGAATGGATCCGCGTGCAATCCCCCTCCCTGGAGTCATCGACCATGAGCAAACCCCTGTTCGGACTGATCCTCGGCGCCGTGCTCGGCATCTTCGACGGCTTGAGCGCGCTCGTGTCGGCGCCCGAAGTCGCGCCGGACATCATGGGGATCGTCATCGGCTCGACGGTCAAAGGACTGATCGCCGGCTTCGCGACGGGATGGTTCGCGAAGAAGGTGAACTCGCTCCCGCTCGGAATCGTGTTCGGTCTCACGATCGGACTTTTCCTCGCTTACCTAGTCGCAGCGATGGGCGACGGCAAAGGCAATCACTACTACTGGGAGATCATGCTGCCCGGCTCGATCATGGGGATGATCGTCGGGTACGCGACGCAGAAGTACGGCGCGCCGAAGGCGCAAGCAACGAACGCGCGCTGAGGCAATAACACTTTCACATCACGACGCGGAGACGATTCATGCCCAAAGCCAAGCCCATTCCCGACGGTTATCACACGCTGACTCCGTACCTCATCGTTCGCGGAGCAGACAAAGCGATCGAGTTCTACAAGAAGGCCTTCGGCGCGACGGAGCGTTTCCGCATGCCCGGGCCCGACGGCAAGATCATGCACGCGGAGATGCAGATCGGTGACTCGGCCTTCATGCTCGGCGAGGAGTGCCTCGAGATGGACGCGAAGTCACCGCAGACCGTCGGCGGAGCTTCCGTCGGCATCCACATCTACACGGAAGATGTCGACGCGGCGTTCGCGCGCGCGA
>JANLUN010000158.1:0-3078 GCA_031363505.1 Planctomycetota bacterium
CATGTCGCCGGAACAGGCGCGCGGAGAAATCGAAAGGCTCGGTCCGCGTTCGGACGTGTACTCGATGGGCGCGCTGCTCTACCACTTGCTCGGCCGACGCGCGCCGTACACCCAGCCGGGCATGCGGGCGAGCAATCGCACCGTGCTCGCGATGGTGCTCAACGGTCCGCCGACGAAGCTGTCGACGCTGCGCAGCGACGTTCCGGCGGAGCTGGCGGCGATCTGCGAGAAGGCGATGGCACGCGAAGCATCGCACCGCTACGCGGACACGCTGGCGCTGGCGGAGGACCTGCGCGCATATCTCGAGCACCGCGTGGTCGGTGCGTACGAAACGGGCGCCTGGGCCGAGACGAAGAAGTGGGTCGAGCGCAACAAGCCGCTGGCGGCGTCGCTCGCGGGCGTGATCGTGTTGCTCGCCGGCGGATTGACCACGAGCTTGGTGTTCAAGGCGCGGGCCGATCACAACGCAGCGCGCGCCGACGAGAGCGCGGCGCTTGCCTCGAGACGCGCCGACGAGACGGCCGAGCAAGCGCGGATCGCGAAGGCGAACGAGCAGACCGCGAAGGAGCAGGAGGCTCTGGCCAAGCTCGAGAAGTCGAACGTGCTGCGTTTGTCAGCGTTTCAGACGCTGGATGACTTGACGAGCGAGGCGGACGGGCTGTGGCCGGCTGAGCCGGCACTGGTGGAGCGCTATCGAGTGTGGATGGCGAAGGCGGAGGCGCTGGTGGCGAAGATCCCGGAATTTCGCGAGTCGCTGGTGGAGATCGAGCAACGTGCGCTGCCGCAGACTGCAGACGAACGCGAGACCGAGCGACAGAGCCATCCGCGCTTGGCGGAGCTGGAGCAGAAACAGGCGGAGGTGTTGTGGCTGTCACGCATGCTCGGCGACGCGGCTTGGCCTTCGGAGTCGAGTATCGAGGCGGAGCTCTCGACGGAGACTCCGCTGTTCGTCTCCGCGCAGGCAGCGGATGCGAACGCGTTGAATGGTTTGGCTTGGCCGTTGGTGGATCCGGAGAAGCCGGTGTACGGATCCGAGGTGAAGGCGCTGCTTCTGGCGCGGCGGTCGGTGTCGCTTTCGAGCGAGACGGTGCGCGCGGCGAAGCGCAACACGCTGTCATGGGCGCTCTACAAGTTGGGTCGTTTCGACGAGGCGTTGGCGGAGGAGCTTCGCGCACTGGACGAGGCGGGCGAGGCGAAGGGTGCGGAGTACGAGGGCTACGTGGCGAAGCTCGAGGCCGCGGTCAAGCGCTGGCAGGGGGACGGGCGCGCGGAGCGCGCGCAGGAGCGTGAAGCGGCTGCGCTCGCGTTGACGGCGCTCGAGAGGGAAGTGTCCACGCGACGTGATTGGGGGTTCGCCGAGGAGGACGATCGCTGGTGGCACGCACAGATGGAGAAGCTGGTCGCTGCGCTGATAGCTTTCGGCGACGAGCAGAGCGGCCTGATGCGCGGGATCTCGGCGGAGCGTGGCTGGGGAATCGCGAAGCGCCTCGACTTCGCGTCATCGATCGAGGAGCGCAGTGTGAGCGGTGCTGACGCACACAAGCGCTGGGACGAGGCGATCGGTGCGATCGCTTCATCCCCCAAGTACGGTGGGCTGAAGCTGGCGCCGCAGCTTGGTCTGTTGCCTATCGGTGCGGATCCTGCTTCGGGTCTGTGGGAGTTCGCGCATCTTCAGACGGGCGAGCCGCCGCAACGAGGCGCGGACGGCAAGCTGGTGTTGACGGAGTCGATGGGTCTTGTGTTCGTGTTGATCCCTGGTGGGACGTTCGCGATGGGTGCGCAGAGCAGGGATCCGAGCGGGCCGAACTACGACCCGCAGGCAGAGAGCAACGAGTCACCGGTGCACGATGTGACGCTGTCTGCCTACTTCCTCTCGAAATACGAGATGACGCAGGGTCAGTGGTTGCGCTTCGTGGGTCGTAACCCGAGCAACTACGGACCGAGCAGCAACTTCGCCGGCCACCAGCACAACTTGCTGCACCCAGTGGAGCAGGTGACTTGGACGCAGTGCATGGAGGTGATGTCGCGACTTGGTCTTTCGTTGCCGAGCGAGGCTCAGTGGGAGCACGGTTGTCGCGCGGGGACGGACAGTCCTTGGTGGACGGGAGTGGAGCGCGAGAGCCTTCGTGGCAACGTGAATCTGGCGGATCAGACGGCGGCGCGTGGCGGAGCGCCCTGGCCAGACATCAAGGACTGGCCGGACTTGGACGACGGGTGGGTCGTTCACGCAGCGATTGGCAGTTTCCCGGCGAATCCGTTCGGGCTGCACGAGGTGCACGGCAACGTGTGGGAGTGGTGCCGTGACGGCTGGGACGACTACTCGGCGGACAAGCAAGTAGACCCCGTTGCTCCCATCGTTGGCGCCCAGAACCGCGTGATCCGCGGCGGCAGGTTCGACGGCGCCGCTTCGATCGCGCGTTCGGCGGGCCGCGACGACGGCGCGCCCGAGTTCCAGTTCAACGATCTCGGGCTGCGCCCCGCCAGGGCATCGCAACTTTCCGCTTCACTACCTCACCTTCCCGGGAAGTGAAATCACGCCGATGCGAGGCCCAAGGCCAAGCGGCGAAGCGGAGCAAAGCGGAGCCGCCAGCGCAGGCCGAGGGCCGGTGCGGCACGGCACACGCCTCAGTCCGGTCGCACGTCCGCTGCCGTGCACACGAGCGCTTCCGTGGAGCGTGCATCGGTCGCATCGCACGGATCAAGTTGGTCGTACTAACGCAACCCGTGTGCTTTTCTCGAGAAAAGATGCGATCCTCAAAGGGTGGGTGGGCGCGACGCGCAGCACCGCGAGTTCGAGTCGAGGCGCTTTCCAAAGCGTCGCGCACGCGGTACTTCGTGCGTCATGCGCGTGAAGCTTCTGACCTTCCGGTACTCGGCCACGATCGGCGGTTTCGACGACACGCCGCTCGTCGACTTCACGCGGGACAAGGAAGTGATCGCGCAGCGCGAGCACTTCTACCTCGTCAACGACACGCCGCACCTCACGCTGCTCCTCACGTACCAAGACGCGATCGTGCCGCGCGCGGACATCGACGCCGCGCGCGCGATCGCTGCCCGGCCGCCGCCCGTCGCCGCCGG
>JANLUN010000177.1:0-2900 GCA_031363505.1 Planctomycetota bacterium
CGCGCCGACGTGGAGTCGTTCTTCCAAGGCGCGGGCGCGGCGGTGTCGAGCATCGGTCACGGGAACCTCGAGCGTTGGCTGGGCCTGATGTGCATGTCGCTGTACATGGACTACACGCCGCCGCTGCGCGGGATCGCGGCCCGCTTTTTCCGCTTCTACAACCAGAACCTGTACGCATCCGATCACGGTGCGCCGGTGTATCGCCATGCAATCGTCGCGGCGTTCGCGGGGGCGCCGCTGCCGACGGCCGCCAGTCTCGCGCCCGCCGTCGCTCCTCCGGGCGCCGTCGCGCGCATGAACGAGCTCGCGTTCGAGCTCGTCGCGTTCAATCGGGTCCTGGAGGAGATCCGGCGCGAGAACGACGAGCAAAAAAAAGTGATCGCCGACCTCTCCGCCGACCTCGACGGACACCGCAAGACCGTCGCCAACCTGACGAACGAGCGCCACGAGCTGCTCCACGGCCCGGACGCGCTGCGGCGCGTCGTTCGCGCGCGCGTGCGGTCGCACTGGCTCAGGATCAAACGCGCGCTGGGCCTGGGCTCGCCGACGACTTGAGGGCCGGCATCGGCCGTGCCGACAAGGACGGTGCGCCGACTTCACCCGCGGCGCTCGCGTGAACGATCCGACAAGCCTCCCGTTCGACCAATACCAGCGGTATCGCATGGTGTCGGACCTGCTTTCGGAAGTGCGTCCACGTGGCCAGAGCTGGACGGTGCTCGACGTCGGCGGCCGCACGGCGCTCTTGCGCGCGTTCCTGCCGTCGGACCAAGTGCACTTGGTCGATCTCGAGCCCTCGCGTGAAGCAGGCCTCGTGCTCGGCGACGGCAGCCGCTTGCCGTACCAAGATCAAAGCGTCGACGTGATCGCGGCGTTCGACACGCTCGAGCATGTTCCACCGCCTCTGCGCGAGAAGTTCTACGCCGAGTGCGCGCGCGTGGCGCGGCGCTACGTGATCCTCGCGGGGCCGTATCAAAGCGTGGAAGTCGAGGAAGCGGAGAAGCTGCTGCAGCAGTTCTTGAAGGACAAGCTGGGCGTCGAGCACCGCTACTTGGAAGAGCACCGTCACTTGGGTCTTCCGGTGCGCGCGGATGTGGAGTCGTTCTTCCAAGGCGCGGGCGCGGCGGTGTCGAGCATCGGACACGGCAACCTCGAGCGTTGGTTGGGCCTGATGTGCATGTCGCTGTACATGGACTACACGCCGCCGCTGCGCGGGATCGCCGCGCGCTTCTTCCGCTTCTACAACCAGAACCTGTACGCGTCCGATCACGGCGCGCCGGTGTACCGCCACGCGGTCGTCGCGGCGTTCCAAGGTGCGCCGTTGCCGATGAATGGCGCGCGTGCGCCCGAGCGCGCACGCGCGCCGGCCGGCGCCGTCGCGCGGATAAGCGGCCTCGCGTTCGAGCTCGCGGACTTCGACCGCGCCAAAGGCGAGTGGGAGACCGTGCGTTCGGGGCTCGAGCGCGCAATCACCGAGCTGTCCGCCGATCTCAACGGCCATCGTGCGACGTGCTCGAACCTCCAGCGCGACCTCGAGATCGCGCGACTCGCGCTCTCCCGCGAGCGCGCCGAGCAGGCACGCGCCGCAGCCGACCTCGCCGCCGATCTCGACGGGCATCGCGCGACCTGCGCGAACCTTCAACGCGAGCTCGACCTCGCCCGTGCTGCACACGCACGCGACCGCGCAGAGCACGAACGCGTGGCGGGGGAGCTCTTGGCCGATCTCGCCGCGCACCGTTCGGCCAAGGCCGAGCTCGAGGCCGACCTGGACGGCCACCGCGGCACGGTCGCCCATCTCTCGGCGGCCTTGGCGGCGGCGAGCGCGGTCAGCCAGAGCAGCGCGTGACGATCGGCGCGCGCTCGCGCCCTTCAGTCGTGCGCGTGCGCGCGCTATAAGGGGCCGCCCGCGGCACACTGGCCGCACGGAGTTCGCACGCTTGGCGGCCTTGCCTTTTGACGTCCATCGATTTGCTTCGCACGTGGGTACCTGGCTTTCCGCTGCCGGACCCGATTCGGACGTCGTCGTCTCGTGCCGCGTGCGGCTCGCGCGCAACCTTTCGGACTTCCCGTTCATCTCGCGACTGCCGGCGACGCGCGCGGAGGAGCTGTGCGAGCGGCTTCAGACGCACCTCGTCGACGCGCGCATCGACGGCGAGACGTTCTGGGTTCCGATGAGCCAGGCCTCGCCGGTGCTGCGCGTCATGCTGCGCGAGCGCCACCTGATCAGCCGCGACCTCGCGCCGAGCGAGGACGGACAAGTCGTCGCGCCCGGACGGGGTGTCGCGTTCGGAGCGAGCGAGACGCTCGCCGTGATGGTGAACGAGGAAGACCACGTGCGCGTGCAGGCCCTCGCGCCGGGTTTCCAACTCGAGACCGCGCGCGACCGGGCGCAGGAGATCGACCTTTTCTTGGAGAAGCGCGTGCCGCTCGCGTTCACGCGCAGCCTGGGCTACCTGACCGGTTGTCCCACGAACGTCGGAACGGGACTGCGCGCGTCCGCGATGCTCCATCTTCCGGCGCTGGGCCTCGTCCGCCCCGAGCTCGAAAAGGTGTTCACCGCGGTGCAGCGCACCGGACTCGCCGTGCGCGGCATGTACGGCGAGGGCTCGCGCGCGGCGGGCGACTTCTATCAGGTCTCGAACCAGGTCACGCTGGGCTCGTCGGAGGAAGAGCTGATCGCCGACCTCGAGCAGCTCGTGCCCTGCATCGTCGACTTCGAGCGCAAGGTGCGCGACGTGCTGCTGAAGGAGCAGAAGAGCGCCATCGAGGACCGCGTGCGCCGCTCCTACGGCATGCTGCGCACGGCGCGCTCGCTGGCCACCGAGGTGGCCCTGCTGCACCTCTCGAACGTGCGCCTGGGCGTGCTGCTCGGGGTCCTGCCGGGCGTGCCGCTGAACGAGCTC
>JANLUN010000194.1:0-6882 GCA_031363505.1 Planctomycetota bacterium
CCGCGTTCTCGGTCGTGCGCTCGAGTTTCACGCGGTAGCTCGCGCGCGCGCCCTCGCCGTACGCGATCAATCGCTGGTCCGCGGGAGCGAGATCCTTCCACGGCGTCGCGAGGTTGACCTTGTGAGCTTTCGCGACGGCGCGCACGAGCATCTCGTAGTAGCCCTTGCCCTTGACGAGGTAGCGCGCGAGTTTCGGGTGCAGCCCGCCCTCCATCACCGATTGCTCAGGATGGACGACGAGGCGCTGGATGTCGCACTGGACGCGCTCGCCCAGGCCGTCGCACTCGGGGCACGCGCCGACGTGCGTGTTGAACGAGAAGTGCCGCGGCTCGAGCTCGCCGTCGATCGCAAACGCGCACTCGGGACACACGCCGCGCGTGCTGTACTCGCGCCGCTCGCTCGGTGCGCTGCGCCCGGTCCCCGCGCGCACGACGACCGCGACGCGGCCGCCGCTCGTCGCCTCCGCTTGCTCGATCGCATCGGCGACGCGCGCACGCGAGAGCTCCCCGAACGTCAGTCGGTCGACCACGAGATCGACGCGCTTCGCGTCCGCGAGCGCGGGCAGCGGCGCGTCGAGCCGGACCTCGGTGCCGTCGACGAGGATCCGCACGAAGCCGGCCGCGCGCCAAGCTTCGGCGCGCTCGCGGACCAGCACGTCGAAGTCGGGAGTTCCGTCCTCCGCGCGCTCGCCCCCCTGCTCTCCCATGGGCGCGACGATCCACCCCGAGCGGCCGTCGAAGTCCGTCGCGATGCGGCGCGCCACACGGCTCGCATCGGAGCGTTCGAGCTTGTGTCCGTGCTTCGGGCAACGACGAGTCCCCGCGCGCGCCCAGAGCACACGCAAGTGATCGTGGATCTCGGTCGTGGTCGCGACGGTCGAACGCGGCGAGCCGCCCGAGGTGCGGGCTTCGACGGCCACCGACGGCCCGAGGCCGTCGATCCGATCGACCGGCGGCCGGTCCTTCGTGCCGAGGAACTGCCGCGCGTACGTGGACAGCGACTCGACGAAGCGGCGGCGGCCTTCGGTGTGGATCGTGTCGAGCGCGAGCGAGCTCTTGCCCGAGCCGCTCGGCCCCGTGACGACGGTCAGCGCATCGCGCGGAATCGACACGTCGACATTTTTCAAGTTATGCGTGCGCGCGCCGTGCACGCTGATTCGATCGGACGGCGCGACGTCGTGCACAGACGATGGTCCCGAACCGGACGACGAGTCCCGTGAGTACTCGCCGCGCAGCGCCGCACCGGTGTGCGAGCGTTTCACGCGCGCGACGGCTTCCGGAGTTCCTTCCGCGACGAGCTCTCCGCCGGCGCCGCCACCTTCCGGACCGAGGTCGATGACGTGGTCGGCGGCGCGCACCAAGTCGAGGTTGTGCTCGACGACGAGCACCGTGTGGCCGAGATCGACGAGGCGTTGCAGCGCGGCGACGAGGCGCGCCACGTCTTGCATATGCAGCCCCGTCGTCGGCTCGTCGAGGATGTAGAGCGTGTGCCCGCGCGCTGCGCGTTGCAGCTCGGTGACGAGCTTCAGTCGTTGCGCCTCGCCGCCGGACAGCGTCGTCGACGGCTGACCGAGCGTCAGATAGCCGAGGCCGATCTCCACCATCGTCGCCAGAGGCCGCGCGATCTTGGGGTGGTCCTGGAAGAGCACGAGCGCGTCTTCGGCCGTGAGCGCCAGCACGTCGGCGATGCTCTTGTCGCGATAGCGAACGTCGAGCGTCGCCGCTTGGAATCGATGTCCGCCGCACTCCTCGCACGCGACGGTGACCGGCGCCAGAAACTGCAACTCGATGTAGCGCGCACCGCCGCCGCCGCAGGTCTCGCAACGGCCACCTGCGACGTTGAACGAGAAGCGCGACTTGGTGTAGCCGCGCATCTTGGACTCGGGCAGCGTCGCGAAGAGATCGCGGATCGGATCGAGCACGCCGGTGTACGTCGCAGGATTGGAGCGCGGCGTGCGTCCGATCGGCGCGGCGTCGATGGTCACGAGGTCGTCGACGTGATTCAGGCCGCGCACCTTGCCGTGCGCTTCGGGGGACGGAGCTTCGCGTTGCAAGTGGCGACGCACGGCGCGGTCGAGGATGCGCTCGACGAGCGTCGACTTGCCCGAACCGCTCACGCCGGTGACCGCGAGAAAAGTCCCGAGCGGAAAGCGGACCGTGATGCCTTTGAGGTTGAACGCGCGCGCGTCCTCGATCACGAGCTCGTTGCCGTTGCCGACGCGCCGGATGCTCGGCGCCGCGAGCGTCCACTCGCCGCGCAGGAGCATCCCGGTCGGTGTGTCGCTGCGCGCGATGTCGGCCGGCGTTCCCACCGCGGTGATGTGTCCGCCGTGCCGGCCTGCGCCGGGGCCGACGTCGATCAGCCAGTCCGCGGCGCGCAGCGTCGCTTCGTCGTGCTCGACGACGACGACGGTGTTGCCGCGATCGCGCAGCCGCTCGAGCGCGCGGATGAGCCGGCCTTGATCGCGCGCGTGCAGACCGATCGAAGGTTCGTCGAGGACGTAGAGCACGCCCTGCAAACCCGCGCCGAGCTGCGCCGCGAGCCGGATGCGCTGCGCTTCGCCGCCCGACAACGTGTCGGCCGCGCGGTCGAGCGTGACGTACGAGAGACCGACCTCGAGCAAGAAGTCGATGCGACGGTCGATCTCGCTCAACAGGTCGCGCGCGATGCGCGCTTCGCGCGGCGTGAGCGCGAGCCCCTTGAGCACGCCCTTCAAGTCCGCGACCGGCGTGCGCGTGATCGAACCCATCGACAGGCCGCCGAGCAGCACTGCGTTCGCGGCCGGACGCAGCCGGCTGCCCTCGCACGCCTGGCACGGTCCGGTCGCGAAGTAGCGCTCGACGCGCGCCTTGTTGCGACCCTCGCCGCGCGCCTTCTCGACCGCGGCGACGACGCCCGGAAAGCGCCGTTGCCAGCGCACCGAGCCCTGGAACTTCGCGCCGTCCCAGCTCGCCTGCGCTTCGAAACGCTCGTCGCCGGAGCCGCGCAGGAGGACGTTCCGCGCCGCCTTCGGGAGTTCGCGCCAGGGCGTGTCGAGATCGAAGCCGTGCGCTTCGCCGACTTGCGCGAGAAACTTGAAATCGACTTTCGGGTACGAGAGACCGCCGCCCGCCGCGCGCGTGACCGCGAGCGCGCCTTCGCGAATCGTGAGCGCGGGATCGGTGACGAGCGCACTCTCGCTCACCGCGTACGAGACGCCGAGTCCTTCGCAATCGGGACAGGCGCCGTGCGGCGAGTTGAACGAGAAGAGCCGCGGCTCGAGCGGCGGCGTGTCCGCGCCGCAACCGGGGCACGTGCGACTCGTCGAGTACGTCTGATCGCCGCTGTCACCGGCCACGATCACGTCGCCTTCGCCGAGCTCAAGCGCCTGCTCGAGCGCTTCGCGCACACGACCCGGTGTCTCGGAGTCGAGCTTCAAGCGGTCGACGACCACCTCGATCTTGTGACGCTGGTAGCGCGACAGCTCGGGGATTTCTTCGATGCGCTGGACTGCCCCATCGACACGCGCACGGACGAATCCGCGCTTGCGCAGGTCGTCGAGCAGCGCGCGGTGCGATCCCTTGCGGTCGCGCACGAGCGGCGCGAGGACGTGCACCGACTCACCGGTGCGCTCGCGCAGGATCTGCTGGACGATGTCTTCCGGTGTCCGGCTCTGCACCGGCAAGCGGCAGTGCGGGCAATGCGGACGGCCCGCGCGCGCAAAGAGGACCCGCAAGTGGTCGGCGATCTCGGTCAGCGTGCCGACCGTCGAGCGCGCGCCGCGCGGGATGGATTGTTGGTCGACCGCGATCGCGGGCGAGAGCCCGCTGATGCTCTCGACGTCGGGCTTCTCCATCTTGCCCAGGAATTGGCGCGCGTACGCAGAGAGCGTCTCGAGGAACCGGCGTTGGCCCTCGCGGAACAGCGTGTCGAACGCGAGCGAGCTCTTGCCCGAGCCCGAGACCCCCGTGATCGCCACCAGACGATTGCGGGGGATGTCGGCGTCGACGCCCGCCAGGTTGTTGGCGCGTGCCCCGCGGATCTGGATCAGGCCCTCGACCATGCTTCCGTCGAACTTCCCCCAAGCCCGGGGGTGCCCCCCGCCTTGGGGTCCAAAGGAGGCCGGGATATCTCTCCCGGCGAGGCCCTCCCAAGGACTCTCCTGGCGTGGGTTTAGCCCCGCTATTGTACCGGCGACACGCGCTTCGGAAAGGGCGCGTCCGGTTGCGATCCGGTCGCGATCGGGGCCGCGTCAGCGCTGGATCCGCGTGCGAATCGGCTCGAAGAGCCGCGGTCCGCTCGCGACGATGCTTCCGCCGGTGAGCCAAGCCTCGCCGCCGGTGGAGTCCTTCACCACACCGCCTGCTTCGCGCACGAGCAGCGCTCCGGCCGCGACGTCGTGCGGCGCGAGGTGGAGCTCCCAGAAGCCGTCGAATCGTCCGGCCGCGACATAGGCCAGATCGATGGCCGCGGAACCCATGCGCCGGAGTCCGCGCACTTCGAGGAAGAAGCGGTTCCAGTTGTCGAGGTTGTTGTCGCGGAGCTCGTTGCGCCGGTAGGGAAACCCGGTAGCGAGGATCGCCTCCGAGAGCGACGCGGTCTCCGAAACGTGGATCGCCGACTCGCCGAGGTGCGCGCCGCCACCGCGCGTCGCGCTGAACGTCTCCCTGAAACGCGGGACGTGCACGACCGCGACTTCGGGGATCGGCGGCTCGCCTTCGGCTCCAAGGCGCATCAGTCCCATCGAGACCGAAAACACCGGGATGCCGTGCACGAAGTTGACCGTGCCGTCGAGCGGGTCGACGAACCACACGAGTCGCGCGCCGCTCGACGCGGACGATTCGTGGACTTCCTCTTCGGCCTCGATCGCGTGCGTCGGGAACGCCGCGCGCAGTCGCGCGACGATCGAGCGCTCGCTGGCCACGTCCGCAGAGGTCACGAGATCGCGCGCGGCGCTCTTCGTGCGGATCGAGGCGCGATCGAGGTGTGCAAAGTGCTCGAGCAGGATCTCGCCCGCGTCGATCGCCGCGGACTTGGCGACGGCCAGGATCGCCGCTCGAGCAGCTGCGTCGAGCTCGCCCGTCGACGCGCGATCAACCATGCCAGCTCGCCAGCTCGCGGCAGATCGCGTCCTGCATCGGCTTCCAACACGACGTGTTGAGCCCGTCGAAGCTGGGATAATCGACGAGGATCGAGAACACGAGCGGACGGCCGCCGTCGACGTCGACGATCCCGGAGAGCGCGCTCGTACCTGCGATGAAGCCGGTCTTGGCGTGGATGCGGCCGGCGACCGCTTGTCCGCGCATGCGATCGTCGAGCGTGCCGGTCTCGCTACCCGTCGCGAGCGAGCTGACGAAGAGGCGCGCGGTCGGTGCATCGAGGTGCATCACGGCGTCCACGAGCGCCGTGATCTGGCGCGCGCTCACCCGGTTGTCGCGCGACAAACCGGATCCGTCGACTTGGACGAGCTCACCCGCGGGGACCGAGAGGCGCTCGAGAGCGAGCGCGATCGCCGCGCGTCCGCCCGCGCGCGTTCCCGCGCCGACCGCGCTGCGACCGAGCGCGAGGAACAGTTGATCCGCGCAGGCGTTGTTCGAGTGCGTGTTGATCGGCGCCAGCATGTCCGCGAGCGGAGTGCGGATGCGCGCGAGCTCGTGCGGCGCGCCGAGCGAACGGTTGCGCTCGCGACGCCAACTGTCGCGCACGAAGATCCCGCGATCCGCCAGCGCTCCGACGAACGAGGTCCCGAAGAGCTCGACGGGATCGGGCGCGGCGAAGCGCGTGCTCCACTGCGGCACGTCGCGCGGGATCGCGCCCTCGACACGCACGCTGCCGCCCTTGGCCGAGACACGGATGTCGAGCTTCTGCTTCGCGGCGCGCGTCACCACGTCGAACTTTTCGGTCAGGCCGTGGTGACGCGGTTCGACCGCGACGACGGCCGCGCGCCCGACGGTTCCGGGCATCACCGTGGCGGTCAAGCAGCCCGCGTTCGCGCTGAAGCCGCCTGCGAGCGCGCAGTACTCGTCCCAGTGTTGATTCTCGGCGGGCCACGACGGCCCCGGTGCCGGCGATTGAAACGACGCCTCGTCGAGCACCACCGCACCGTCGACCGCGACGATGCCTGCGCGTGCGAGCTCGCCGAGCGCCGGAGCGAGGAGCCGCGCGATTCCCCCGGTTCCCTCCGCGTCGAAGAGCGGGTCACCGCCGGCACGCACGACGAGGTCGCCGGCGATGTGACCGTTCACGGGCGGCCCGTCGGATTCGAGGACGGTTTCGAAGTTCCAGTCCGCGCCGAGCAGCACGATCGCGGCCGCGGTCGTGACGAGCTTCATGTTGGACGCCGGCCGCATCACGCGATCCGCGTCGATCTTCACGAGTTCCGCGCCGAAGAGCTGGCGCACGTGCACGGCCACGTGCACGTCACCCGGCGACACCTTGCCCTTCGTCTCGAGCCGAGCGCGTTCGCGTGCCGCGGCGATCTGCGCGCGGATGCGCGCGGAGAGCGCCCCGTCGATCGGCCGCGCGGGAATTCCGACGACCTCGTCGACGACGGGCGCGCCCGGAGCGACCGGAGCATGCGCCTGCGGCGCCGCGACGACTTGGTCCTGTGGCTCGCCGCCCCACGCGGACACCATCCTCCACAGGAGGAAAACGCAGGCGGCGTTCGCGGCCACGATCGCGATCAATCGCGCGGCGCGGGAGGTCTTCGATCGTCGTTCGCGAGCAACCATGCCGTGTTGTACACCAGCCGCGTCGTGCGCAGCATCTTGTCGTAGTCGAGCTGATCCAACGTGTCGCGCCACGTATGGTAGTCGTCGTTCTTGTCGATCGGCAATCCTTCGAAGAAGAACAGCACCGGGATCTTCTGCTGGTGAAACGGGAAATGATCGGAGCGCTCGAAGA
>JANLUN010000212.1:0-1722 GCA_031363505.1 Planctomycetota bacterium
GCGGCGGCCTTCGCGATGCGCCAAGGTGTTCGCGAAGTCGAAGTGCGCGTGAAGGGCGCCGGGTCGGGCCGCGAGTCCGCCGTGCGCGCGCTCGCGAACTCGGGCCTCAAGGTGATCTCCATCGAGGACGTGACACCGCTCCCGCACAACGGTTGCCGCGCCCGCAAGCGTCGCCGCGTCTAAGCGCACTCACGAAGGAACTCGAAGATGTCTCGATATACGGACAACAAGTGCAAGCTCTGCCGCCGGGAAGGCATGAAGCTCTTCCTGAAGGGGCAGCGCTGTTTCACCGAGAAGTGCGCCGTTTCGCGCCGTGACTACCCGCCGGGTGTGCACGCGCAGAAGCGCGCGAAGGTGACCGAGTACGGCGTTCGATTGCGCGAGAAGCAGAAGCTGAAGCGCATCTACGGCGTGCACGAGAGCAAGTTCAAGCTCTACTTCCGCGAAGCCGAACGGCTCAAGGGCAACACCGGGGAGAACCTGATGATGCTCCTTGAGCGACGGCTCGACAACGTCGTCCTCGCGAGCGGATTCGCGCTGTCGCGCAATCACGCGCGGCAGATGATCAACCATGGTCACTTCCGCGTGAACAACCGCAAGGTCGACATCGCGTCGTTCCAAGTACGACCGGGCGACGCGGTGACGCCCGGCACCGCCGAGAACACGCGCAAGATGGTTTCCGACTCCGTCGAGGTGAACAAGTCGCAACCCGTTCCGGCCTGGATCGAGGTCTCCGGCGACACGCTCACGTCGCGCATCGTCGGCATCCCGCGGCGCGAAGACATTCCGCACCCCATCCAAGAACAACTGATCATCGAGCTTTGCTCGAAGTAACGCCGCTCTGCTCGAAGTAGACCGCGTCGTCCTCGCCAGACGCGCCGAGAAACACCGGAGAACACGCCACATGAGAATCCGTTGGAGGAATTTCGAGCTGCCTAGCAAGGTGCAGCCCGACAAGGAAAGCCTGTCGACGCAGTACGGCCGGTTCATCATCGAACCGTTCGAGCGCGGTTTCGGGCACACGATCGGCAACGGGCTGCGCCGCGTGTTGCTCTCTTCGATCGAGGGCACGGCGGTCGCGTCGGTGCGCATCGAAGGCGCTGCGCACGAGTTCGAGTCGCTCGAAGGCGTCTACGAGGACGTCACCGACATCATCCTCAACCTGAAGCGTCTGCGCGTTCAGTACGAAGGTCAGAACCAGATCACGTGCAAGGTCGCGAAGTCGGGCAAGGGCCCTGTCACCGGCGCGGACGTCGTCTGTGACGGCGACGCGAAGGTCGCGAATCCCGAGCTGCACATCGCCACGCTGACGAAGGACCGCTCGCTCAATATCGAGATGGTCGTGAAGAAGGGCCGCGGCTACGTCCCCTCGGACGAGAACGTGTCGGAGTACAACCCGCTCGGCACTATTCCCGTCGACTCGATCTTCTCGCCGGTCCATCGGGTCCGCTACACGATCGAAGCGACGCGCGTCGGCAAGCTGACGAACTACGACCGTCTCGTGCTCGAGATCTGGACCGACGGGACCGTGACGCCCGAGCTCGCGCTCGTCGAAGCGTCGAAGATCTACCGCAAGCACTTGAACCCCTTCGTGCTCTACAGCCAGAGCCGCGACGAGCAGCTGAACCGATTTGGACCGCAGGCGCACGCTTTGCTCTCCGCTCTGGGACGCAGTCGGAGCAGGCTATCGCAGCGGTGCCATCGACCACAAGCATCCCCGTG
>JANLUN010000248.1:0-2366 GCA_031363505.1 Planctomycetota bacterium
CCGGCGGCCTCGCGCTCGTCAGGACGGCTCGAGACGCCCCCGGAACGCAAGGATCACGACCCGGAACGAGTCCCGGACCAGGGTCTTCGAGTTCGAGGAGCGCCAAGACCCGAGTCTGGGCGCACGAAGCGGGGCGAAATCTTAGCGGCGACCTGCGGCAAGTCAAACCGTTCGACGCTGCCTACGACGTCGCCGCGGGCCGTTCGGAACGGATGTCCTGGACCAGTGCGCCGCCGCAGGCGTTTCGACGTTCGATCGAAACCGCCCGCCGCGTGGGCACCCGGCGGTGCGAGATATACTTGCCGGCCGGACCCCTGTCTTCGATGGGAGCGGCCCCCTGATGAGCTCCCAGCTGCCGATCTTGGTCTGCGACCATCGCGGCGAGGGCCTTTCGCAGCGCCTCGAGCCGCTCAGCGCCGCCGGGTTCGCGATCGAGGTCAGCGAGCACGTGCGCGCCACGCGGGAGCGCCTCACGGACCTGCACCCGGCCGTGATCGTGCTCGATCCCTTGGCGGAAGGCGGGCGCGCGGAGATCGAGGACATCGAGCGCCTCCAGGGCGGCGACGTGCCGATCGCGTTGCTCCTCGTCTTCGATCCCGCGGACCCCGAACCGGCGCTGCGGAGCGCGCGCTCCGTGAAGAGCGACCGTGTCGCGCTCGACCTCATCCACCGCGGCGCGAGCACGAACGAGTTCCGGCTGCGCATCGAGCGCTTGTGTGAGCACGCGAAGCACCACGGCGAAGTTCGCGATCTGCGCCACCGCGCGATGCACGACGATCGCACCGACCTGCTGCGACCCAATGCCTTTCAACAGCGGCTGGCAGAACACTTCTCCGCCGCCGAACGGCACCAACTGGATCTCGCGCTCGTGCTGATCGATCTCGACGACTTCGGGCGCGTGAACAAGGTGTTCGACCACACGAAGGGCGACCTCGTGATCGCCAAGGTCGGCGAGGCAATTCGCGCGGCGCTGCGCACCGAGGACATCGCGGGCCGGATCGGAGGCGACGAGTTCGCGGTGATGCTCCCCTACACGCGCGGAATCGAAGCCGCGCACGTCGTCAACCGACTGCGCGACGCGATCGGGGCGCTCACCAGCGGCCTCATCGGCGCCGGCGGCACCGTGTCGATCAGCGCGAGCTTGGGCTTCGAGACGATCGGCGGCGGCGACATCGACAGCGTCGACACGCTGCGCCGTCATGCGGAAGTCGCGCTGCGCGAGGCCAAGCGTCAGGGCGGCAACCGCGGCGTCTATTACCGATCGCTCGACGATTGGAATGCGGGCGACGCCCGCTGACTCTACGGCGTGAGCCGAGCGCGATCCGTGCCGGCGCGCGCAGGATCGCGCGTGCGCAAACGATCAGCGGACGAGGATCATCCGCAACCAATCGGCGCGATCGGCGACGTACGAGTCGGCGTCCGCGTCGACTTCGAGCACGAGCTCGTCTACGCCTGTGAGGTCGATCGCCGGCAACACGATCGGCGCATCTCCACCGCGGACCGTGGGGCTTTCCCAACGCTGCGCGCCATCCGCGTGAATGCGGAAGACGACCGATCCGCGCGCCGGCAAGCGCAGGACCTGGTCGTCGATCGCGACCGATCCGCGCAGCGACCGCCACGTCTTCGCGAGCTTCCATTCGATGCGACTGGGCGCGTGCACGCCGATGCCCCGCGCGTACACCCGCCCGCCGGCCGTCAGCGGCGACGCGGTCACCGATAGATCGACTCGGTGCGGCCAGCGGATGCCGAGATCATCACCGAATGGGGAGCTCTCGACGGCACGCGATGGCGCGAGCGACGAAAGGAACGCGAGCGCGCCGTCGTCCACGACGACCTCCGCGAGCGTCCCGATCGGGAGATCGATCGTTTGGCCGTCGACGAGCACGAGTCGGCAGCCGCTCTTCGAGAGCCGTTCGAGACGGCCGCGCAGTCGACTCGAGTCGGAGAGATCGACGACGACCGGAACCTGGCCGCCCGCGGCGCTCTTGTCCGCGTTCTCCGCCGCGGTGTTCTCGATGAACAGCGCGGCCACCTCGGACCAGGGGATCAACTTCGTGCCGACGAGCGTGCCGCGGAATTGCACGCCCTCGCGATTGAACTCCTCGACGCCGCCGTCGATCGCGTCGAGTACCTCGCGCTGCCTCCGGTACAGGCGATCGCCCTCGGGCGCGGCTTTGGGTACCTCCGACCACAGGCCCTCGATGCGCGCGCCGAACGTGAGGCTCACGAGCTCGTCGAGCGTGACCTTGACCTTCACCCCACCGATCATCTCGACGTCAGCGACGTCGCCTGCGCCGCTCTGCAGGCGACCGAAGAGCACGTCGCCGTTCCGGAACTCGACACGCGCGCGCGACTCGGCCGCGACG
>JANLUN010000325.1:0-8689 GCA_031363505.1 Planctomycetota bacterium
AGGATCCGTTCGTGGCGCCCGCGCGCGGTGTGCACTTGTCGCACGTGGACGAGCAGTCGGGTCTCGAGCTCGTCGACGACGCGCTTGGTGGCGGTAGACGAGTTGCCGGCGAGCTCCCCCTCGTCGTCGATTCGTCGAAGCAGCGCGGCCGCTGGCTTCGAGAGTCGACCCATCTGCCACGGCTCGCGTGCGGTCGCGACCGACCACAGCGCCGGCCAGAGACGTCGATGCACGAACGTCACCTTGCCGCACAGAAGCTTCACGACGACGACGTCACGCTGCGCGGCGAGTGCTTCACTCGCCGCGAAGATCTCCTTGCCGCGCGGATGAGACCACCACGATCCGGCGGCGGGCGCTCCGCTGACGCACTGCACGAGGCTCGGAAGCTCGGGATCGGTGAGCAGCAGGACGCCGTGCTGCTTCATTTCACGCAGGTACCGGCGTACGTCCATGTCGGCGATTGACGCACAGCGCCGCGCGCGAGTCTAATCGGATGTGTCGCCGGCCGGCTGCGCTCGCCGGCGATCACGATCATGCACCGCCCGCGAGCTTCCTACGTGTACGCCCGGCGCACTGCCCTCGCGCTGCTCGTGCTGTTCCTCGTCGGAAGCATCGCGAGTTCGCTGCACATGGCGCTCGTGCGCCACGCTGTGTGCGCGGCGCACGGCGAGGTGGTGCACGTCGCGCCTGCGGCACCCGCGTGCGACTCGCCTCTGCACGAGCACCACCCACTTCTGTGGAGCTCCACGCCGAGCACTCCGGGCGACGACCACGATCACTGCCCGGTCGCCATGCAAGCGCGCGTGCGCGACATCGCGTGGACGCCGACGCGCGTGGTCGTGCAGAAGAGCCGCGCACTGCACGTGCGCCGCTGCGCACCGGCTGCGGCGCCAGTGCCGACGCTCTCGCGCCTCTTCTTGGCGCCCAAGCACTCGCCGCCCGTTTGATCCGACCGGCTCGCTCCGCGCGACGATCGCACGGAAGCGTCGTGCCCCTTCGCGGGTGTGTTCGCGCGGATGCGCGATCCCTCGGCCTTTGACGCGCGTGGAACGCTAGATCGCGTTCCTCGTCGCTTCGCGCGCCTCCGCTCGCGCTCCGGACTGCATCCACGCGTCCGCTTCGCTCCCCATGCACAACGAACATCGAACACCGGATCCTTCTCATGCGCATTCATGTCATCACCGCGGCGACTCTCGCCGCATTTTCAGAGGCGGCGGCGGCGCAAGGCGCCGTGTTCCAGACGCCCGGCATGCCCAGCTATCCGCCGCCCCCTGACTCGACGAGTCAGGACTCGAGCCAAGCGAATCGTTTCTCGAGCGTCTTCAATCCCGCCTTCTCGTTCATCGTCGATGCCGCCCTCGACTACGTCGACTCGGATGGATCCAGCGACGACGGCTTCGACTTCGAGCTGCGCACGCTCGAATTGGCAGGCCAGTCGTGGGTCGACCCGAAAGCGTGGGCCTACTTCGTCGCCGCGACGGACGGCGAGAGCCTGAACATCGAGGAAGCCGCCGTGCACTACACCGGCCTGGGCGGCAACTCGACGATCCGCGCCGGCCGTTTCTTCGTCGACTTCGGCAAGCAGATGCAGACGCACGTGCACGAGCTGCGCACGATCGAACGGCCGCTCGTCCTGCGCACGTATCTCGGCGACGAGATCAAGGGCGACGGCGTGCAGTGGGACCACTGGATCGGCGTCGGCGACGCGACGGCGATCCGCTGGTCGATCGGCGCATTCGCGGACATCTTGCCGGAAGAATCGGATGACTTCGATTCGTCGACGGCCGCGGCGCCGCTCGTCGACGATCGCAAGGATGCCGGTGATCTGAACTTCACCGCGCGTCTCACCGGATTCACCGACGTCGGCGAGAGCGGGACGCTTCAATTCGGGACGTCTGCGCGCCTCATCCCCGACTACGCGCTCGAGTTCGAGCCGAGCGGCGATGTCCAATCCGGTCTCTCCGACACGGTCGTCGGTCTGGATGCGACGTACGGCTGGGTGAACGACACGGGGCTCGAGCGCTGGACCATCGGCACCGAGTACCTCTTCGACACCGGCGACAACGGCAGCACGATCGACGACCAAGGCACGCCGGCCGATCCGACCGACGACACGGTCGCGGTGTTCGACGATTCCGTCGGCGGCTATTACGCGTTCGTCGACTACGCGTGGAGCCCGTTCGAAAGCGCAGGTGTGCAGTATTCACAGGCGGAGCTGGCCGACGGCAACGGCACCGAGCTGGCCGAGATCGAGCTCTACTACACGCGCAAGTTCTCCGAGTACCACCGGCTGCGCTTCGACGTCAGCTCGGCGGGCAGCGATCTCGCGGACGAGGACTCGCTGCGCATTGCCATTCAATACACGGCCTTCGTCGGCGCCCACGGGCACGGCGTCAACTGGTGAGCACGGAGGATTCCCACATGAAGAACCTTTTTTTGCTCCTCTGTTTGGTCATGGCGTGCGTCCTCGGTGCGCCGGCGTCGGCTTCCCCCGACAAGCTCAAGGTCGTCGCCACGATCGAAGACTTGGCTGACATCGTGCGCACGATCGGGGGCGATCGCGTGGACGTCACCACCATCGCGCGCGGACGCGAGAACCTGCACCAGGTGAACACGCGGCCTTCGCATCTCGTCGCGATGAGTCGCGCCGACTTGTTCGTGCAAGTCGGTCTGTCGCTCGAGACGGCCTTTGTACCCGGGCTCCTCGAGAACTCGCGCAACGAAAAGATCCAACCCGGTGCACCGGGCTTCGTGAACTGTTCGCAGGGTTGGAGCGCGCTCGAAGTACCCGGCGCCATCTCTCGCAAGAGCGGTGACGTCCATCCGCAGGGCAATCCGCACATGAACCTCGATCCGCGCGGCGGCAAGCAGATCGCCGAGCGCGTGTTCGAGGCGTTGTGCAGGCTCGATCCCGCCTCGAAGGCCGCGTACCAGACCCGCTTCGACGATTACTCGAAGCAGCTCGCCCATGCAGCCGAGCGCTGGGCGCGCATCGGCAGCGATTGGAGAGGCAAGAAGCTCGTCGTTTACCACCAAGAGTACAACTACCTCGCGGCGACATACGGCATCGAGATCGTGGGCTCGATCGAGGAACGGCCGGGAATTCCGCCCACGCCGAATCATCTCGCCGAGCTCGTCGCACGGATGAAGCGCGACAACGTCCGTGTGATCGCCACGGCGACGTGGTCGAACGGCCGTGAAGTCTCCGAGGTCGCCCGGGCGACTGAAGCGCGCGTCGTCGAGCTTCCGAACCAATGCGGTGGCGCGCGCGGCACCGAGACGTGGATCGGGATGATGGACGTGATGCACGAGAAGTTGCAGGCGGCGTTCGGCGCGCCCGCGGGGCAATAGCGGCACGCATGGCTCCGCTGCTGGTCCTTCGCAACGCTTCGTTCGGCTATTCGAACCGCGCGACCATCGCCGGCGTCGATCTCACGGTCGACGCCGGCGCGTTCCTCGGCATCGTGGGAGAGAACGGCTCCGGCAAGACGACGTTGCTGCGCGGCATCCTCGGACTCCTCGCGCCGCTCGCCGGCACCGTCGAGCGCGGTACGCACGCGATCGGGTACGTGCCGCAGCGCGAGAGCCTCGATCCGCTCTACCCACTGCGCGCGGACGAGGTCGTGCACATGGGCGCGTACGGCCGACTGCGCGGTTGGCGCGGGTTGTCACGCGCCGATCGTGAACTGGCGCGTTCGTGTCTCGCGCGCGTCGGATTGGCCGAGCGCGCGACCGCGACGTTCTCGTCACTATCGGGCGGACAGCGACAACGCGTGCTGATCGCGCGGGCGTTGATGGTGAACCCGGAGCTCCTCGTGCTCGACGAGCCGACGAGCGGAGTCGACCGCGCGGCCGAGGTGCACATCCTCGAGCTGCTCCGAGCGCTCAGCCGCGAAGAGAAGCGCGCCGTGCTCCTCGTCAGCCATCACCTTCGACTCGTCCGCGAAACGGTCGACGAAGTATTGCTCGTCGCCGACGGACGCGTCGAACGCGGGAGCGCATCGAGCATGCTCCACGACGAACTGATCGAGCGAAGCGGCTCGGCGGGCTCCAATCCTCTCACCCGCGCATAGGAGCATTCCATGGACATCTCGTGGATGGACCGGATCGAGCTCTTCCGCTACGCGCTCGCGGCGGCGCTGTGCGCGAGCGTCGTCTGCCCGCTCATCGGCGTGTTCCTGTTCGTGCGGCGCACGAGCTTCTACGGCATCACGCTCCCGCAGTTCGCGACCGCGGGCGTCGTGTTCGGCTTCGCGCTCCTACCGTGGTGGGTCGCCCACGTGGGGCTCGGTGGACTCGACCTCGACACCGCGCTCTCCGACTCGCACGCGGCGATGAACTACCACTTTATGTGGGCGGGCGCCTTCACGTTCGGCGGACTGATCACGCTCGTCCTGCTCGGCCGACGCGGCGGCAGCGAGATCGGACGCGTCGCCGCTGCGTTTGCGATCGCGAACGCAGCGACGTATCTCTTCGGCCGCGTCTCGCCGGTCGGGAAATCGCTCGTCGACGAGTTGCTCCAAGGCGAGATCCTGGGCGTCGGACAACACGAGTTCGAAACACTCGCCACGGTCCTCGGTGTCGTGCTGGTGGTCGTGATCTTTTTCCATCGCGACTTCTTGATCGCGAGCTTCGACCGCGACGGCGCGCGCGTGCTCGGCCAGCGCGTTATCGTTTTCGAAGCGTTGCTCACGACGATCACGGGACTCACGATCGCGGTCGGCACGATGACGCTCGGACCCACGCTCGTGTTCGGCCTGCTCGTCTTGCCGCCGCTCGCAGCGCGCACGTATGCGCGTTCGATGATGAGCTTCTACTTCGCGGCGAGCGCGATCGGCGTCGTGTCGACCCTGCTTGGAATCGTCGCTTCATTCGAGCTGGATCTCCCGCTGGGTGCCGCGATCGTGGGAGTCGCCGGACTGATGCTCGTTCCCGGGCTCGTCGTGAGTCGATTCGCACAGCGCGCGTGATCGAATCCGCTCGCATGCGCACACTCGGATCGCGACGACGCTCGGCGCGCGTCATTGCGTACTTGAAGGAGAGCGCGCGCGACCTAGTCCACGGCTGACCCGCGGCAGTTAGAATCCAACCCACATGCGTCACTCCCTACTTTCCTCCTCGCACGTTCGCGCTCTCCTCCTCGTGACCCTCTGCCTCGCGTCCTGCGGGAGCAGCAACGACGAAGACGACGACTCGGGAAATCCCGCGAACGATGTCACACCGCCTGTCACGAACGCGAGCCCACCCGGAGGCGCGTATTCCGCGGCGCAGACGGTCAAGCTGACGTCGAACGAGCCCGCGACGATCTACTACACGCTCGACGGCAGCGTGCCGGTGATCGGTGATCCGAACACGCAGAGCGGTCCGAGCCCGATCACGGGTCTCGCCGTCAACACGTCGCCGACGCAGATCACGTTCTTCGGCGTCGACACCGCTGGCAACGAAGAGACCGTGCGCACGCACGCGTACATCATCGACACGACGGATCCGATCGTGGCGACGGTCGGTCCGGCGCCCGAGCTGTTCGGCTTGCTCACGACGCAGTCGATCGCGTGGCAGAGCAACGAGAACGGAACGTATCGGATTCAGCTCGGCGGCAACGGCGCGCCGAATACCGGCGTCTTGCTCGAAGTCGGTTCCGTCACCGCGCTCACGCAGAAGACGATCGCCCTCCACGGCTGGCAGCTGACGTTCGGGCCCGCGCAGCCGCTCTGGATCCTGGTCTCGGATGCGGCGACGAACGTCGGGACGACGTCGGTCGACATCGAGCTCAAGGGTCTGGAGACGCTGCCGCTCAATCCCGCGACGCGTGGGATCGCGATCACACCGGATGGAACGAGCGCTTTGATCTCGTTCTTCAACGCACACGAACTTGCGCGGTACGACATCGACCCGGCGAGCCCGTCGTTCCACACGCAGACCGCGGGGATCTCGATCGGGTTCCAGCCCGGCGACCTCGCGATCACGCCGGATGGAACGCGCGCTTACGTCGGCCACTTGACGGGCGTCGACGTGATCGACACGACAAGTGAGGCAGTCCAAACGATTCCGCTGGACGTGGGCGACCCGATCGCGGACATCGCCATCACGCCCGATGGCACACGCGCGTACTTCGCTCGATCGGGGATCCTGTACGTCCTCGACACGGACCCGAGCAGCCCGACGTTCCACGATATCCCGCTGCAGGTCGCACCGAATACGCCGCTGTTCCTCTCGGCGCACGTCGCCGTGACACCTGACGGCAAGCGATTGCTCGTCGGATGGTTCGGCGTCGTGGAGTACTCACTCGCCGTCGTGGACATCGATCCCGCGAGCCCGACGTTCCACCAAGTCATCGCCACTCCGGTGCCGGTCGTGGGCGCGAATTCGGTCGCACCGTCCGTGTCGAACGACAGTCAATTCGCGTTCGTCGGCAATGCGCTCGGAAATATGGGCCGAGTCGCGCTGAACGTCCCGCCGATCAACATCGACCTCATGAACGCGTCGATCTCGCCGGATGCGTCGCTCGTGACGAACGATGATGCGTTCCTGCTGATCCTACGACGCGGTTCCACGGCGCTGACGATCGTGGAACCTGACACGCTGTCGATCGTGGGCATCCTCACATGGCAGTCGCTCGGCGACGTCGGAGCGATCACGCCCGACGGACAGCGGGCGTATCTGCTGAGGAATGCGGGCTTGGCGACGCAGGAGCTCGTCGCAGTGCCGCTCGAGTAATCGTCGCGCGCGAATCGCCTGCGCGCACGGTGGCGGCACGCCGTCGAATCCCCGGATTTGCCGAGCGAACGCGTTTCGAGCGGCGGCTAGTTTTCGATTCCTACTTGCTATGCAACTCCATCTGCCTCGTCGTTCCATTGCGCTCTTCCTCTGTTTGCTGCCGCTGTGCATCGCGTCGTGCGGGGGAGGTGATGACGATGAGCAGGGCACCGGCAACCCGGGGACCGACACCACCGCGCCGGTCACACTCGCGAGCCCGCCGGGCGGCACCTACACGGAATCGCAGAGCGTCACGCTCACTTCGACCGAACCCGCGACGATCTACCACACGATCGACGGCAGCATTCCGGCGGTCGGCAGTGCGAACACGCTGAACGGCCCTAGCCCCGTCAGCGGCATCGCCGTGAACGCGTCGCCGACGTCGGTCAAGTACTTCGCAGTCGACGCCGCCGGCAACGAAGAAGTCGTGCGCACGCAGACCTACGTGATCGACGCGGTGATTCCGGTCGTCAACACGGTCGGCCCCGCTCTCGACGCCTTCGGATTGCTGAACACGCAGAGAATCACGTGGCAGAGCTCGGAGGACGGAGCGTTCCGCGTTCAACTCGGCGGAAACGGCTCGCCGGGAACGGGAGTCCAGCTGCAAACCGGCACGGTGACCGCCAATTCTCAGCGGCTGTTCGACATCAGCGGCTGGCAATTGGGGTTCGTGACGCCGCAACCGCTGTGGTTCGTCGTTTCGGACGCCGCGGGAAACGACGGCCGTACTTCGGTCGAGCTCGCAGTCAAAAATCTCGAGTCGCTCCCGTTGGTTCCAGAGACGCGCGGCATCGCGATCACTCCGGACGGAAGCGCGTTGCTCGCGTCCTTCTACAACGCGAACGGGATCGCGGTGTACGACATCGACCCGGCGAGCCCGACGTTCCACACACCGATCGCCGGCGTCTCCGTTGGGCTCCATCCGACAGGTCTCGCGATCACGCCTGATGGGACACGCGCGTACGTGGGCCACGACACGGGAGTCGACGTGATCGACATCACGGGCCTGGTTGCGCTTCCGATAATCGTGCCCGGCGTCGATCCGATCGCCGACGTCGTGATCACTCCTGACGGATCGCGAGCGTACTTCGCGCGCTCGGGCATCCTGTATGTGCTCGACACTGATCCGAGTAGTCCCAGCTTCCACGTCGTCCAGCCCGCGGTGCCGAACGTTCCGCTGCTCCGATCCGCCAATCTCGCGGCCACGCCGGACGGCAACTACCTCGTCGTCGCGTGGTTTGGAGTGTCCGCGTACTCGGTGGCCGTGATCGACATCGCCCCGGAGAGCCCGACGTACCACTCCGTCATTCAGACCCCCGTGCCGCTGGGACTTGGCAATCCGGTCGCGCCCGCAGCTTCGCACGACAGCAACTTCGCTTTCGTCGGGAATGCGCAGAGCAATCTGGCGCGCATCAACTTCAACGCGGCGCCGATCGCGATCGACCTCGCGAGCGCTTCGATCTCCCCGGATGCGGCGCTCGTCGCCTCCGGCGACGAGCATCTCTTGGTGCTCGACCAGGGCGCGAGCGCGCTGACGATCGTCGATCCCGTTTCGCTCCAGGTCCTCGGCAGCGTGCCGTGGCTGACGCTCGGCAGGGTCAGCGCGATCACGCCCGACGGGCGGTTCGCTTACGTCCTGCGGAACGCGGGGCTGTCGACGCAGCAGCTCGTCGCCGTGCCGCTCGAGTAGAGCGTCGGCGCGCGAGAGCGCTCCTCCGGGTGCGTGATCGGACCTGCACGTCGTGGAAATCGATCCCGACAGCTGCAGTTTCCCTTGAAGGCGGAGGCCTCACCGAGCTTGGGATCGCGGTACGCTATCGACCGTCCGCTCGCCGAGCGATGCGACGCGGCGCTGAACACTCCATGGCGCATCGCGCAGGACACCGCGTCGGTCTTGTTCTCGCATTGGTCGGCGCTGCCGTCGTGATCGTCG